>NZ_JBSMDE010000080.1:0-4174 GCF_056497305.1 Caldithrix sp.
ATCGGGACGGAGTGAAGAATCCTTCCCATTGCTTGCAGGGGATTCTTCGCTGCGCTCAGAATGACATTTCCAGTTTGGAAGGGATTCTTCGTCCCGATAAATCGGGACTCAGAATGACAACCACAACCTACCACCAAGCTGTTTGTAAGGGCGAAGGATTTCCGACACCGTTTTTTCCATTTGCTAAATTCTCGCTTGCACAAGCGGATCATTCGACCGGGGGGCAAACCTTCTGGGAAATCCTTCGCCCCTACTTGCTCTTACAGGGGATTCTTCGCTACGCTCAGAATGACAAATCCCCAGCTTGACTGTCATTCTGAACGGAGTCCCGAGAATCGGGACGGAGTGAAGAATCCCTTCCGTTGTTTGCAGGGGATTCTTCTCCCGTCTGGGCGGGATCAGAATGACAATGCCCTCTTGGAAAGGATTCTTCGCTGCGCTCAGAATGACAGGCCGGTTGCTGTCATTCATTGTTCAATAGTTCAATTTTCCAGTTCACAGGCAGATTGTTGTACTTTTTCAAAAGCAGCCTCTCCTGCATATCGTGATCTTTATCGCTAAAATAATAGCCATCCTGGCGCACATCAATCGTGAAGTACTCCATCATTTCATCGCCGGCAGTTAATATTTCGCCGTCCATTTTACGTATTTGGAATTGGCCTTCTCCGCTGATCAAAATAAAGTAATGATTGCGCAGCGCATCGAAATCCTCCAGTCGTCCCTGCCGCTTAATTCCTTCCTGATCCAGAATAGCGGTCAGGCGTAAAATAAATAATCTCCCCTTTTTGAGCGTGGTAAAGGTGAACACGCCGGCGATATTAAATTCGTTGACCAAATCCAGCGAAAGGTGTGTAATCCGTTCCGCTTTGCGATTAACGAAAGTGCCGTTTGTACTTCCCAAATCCTGCAACAGCCATTGATGGCCGTCGATTTGGCAGTGGCGTCCGGAAACCCAACCTGCGGGCAAAACAATATCGTTTTGTTCCGAGCGCCCCAGGGTGAGCACGGGCTGACGCAGAAAGTGGTAATAGATATCGTTCATGGTTTCGTGCAGCACAAAGGAACCGCGCCAGGCCATTTTTTCGGCAATTTTGCCGCGCATGGCAAACCAGTCTTTAAAGTTGTGCGCACAGTGATAGCAGAAATCGGCGGCAACGTCGTTGCGTTTGCCGCAAATGGGGCAAAAGAGGGCATCTTGTTTGGGACGCTGATACAGCGATTGGCCGCAATAGGCGCAAAAGAGGCCATCCTTTACGTTGAGTTGAGCGCAATGTACACAATAGATGCCTTCTTTAAGAGGGCGCGGCTTTTCATCGGGCAAAATGGTGCCGCGCGGCGCCTGGTAGCCGCAGTAAGGACAATAGTTGTAAAATGGATCGAGTTCGCTTGAACACTTGATGCAGTAGCGCTTCATAATTTTTCCTGAATGATGGTTTGCGCTTTTTGCAGAAGTTTTTGTTTGATTTTACCGAAGCCATCCCAGCCGGCCACACTGGCCGAGGCCCCAAAGCCTTTAACCGAGGGCAGGCGCTCAACAGCGATTTGATCGCCGCGCGGCAGGCGATACAAAGCGGCCTCGCCGGAAACCGTAGTTGCGTACAAATTAGCGTAACCGCCCACTGTAGCGCCTTTTGATGAACGTACAAAAACCACCAGTAAAAAGTCCGCATTGGATTGCGCCGCTTGTTGAAAATCGTTTGAGGAAAGTTGACTGCTGGAAAGAGAAAAATCGATGGTAAGATAACCATGCGACAAAAGCATGCTTTTAATTTCATTCATTAGGTCTTTAGGAGCGGTCTTGGTATCCTGATTGTAAAAGCTAACACTGATCGCTACGGTTTTAATTTTGTTGATGGTCATTTGCGCTTCAGATAATTGCGAAAGATTAAAGCGCTCCAATCCATTAATGGCTTGCCTGTCGATGGAGACGGCAATGGTGGTTTGAGGATAAGAAGCATCCACTTTCAGGTCCAGCTCACAGGTACCGTATTTATTGGTTAAGGGACGCCCCATAATCCGGCCTTTGCCTGAGACAAAATCGACTTTTAAAGGCAAGTTGGGCACGAATATTTCACGGTTCTGAGATGAAAGATATCTGGCCTGTACAATGGGCTTTTGCGTCAATGTACCCGTAGCATCGTAAGTGATTTCGCTTTCCAGAAAATGCAGTTCGATGTTGCCCAACAACTGATTCATCTGTTTCTGTAAATAGGCATGAATCTCTTCGGGCTGACTGTCGCCGTCCAGATCGTCCTGAACGGGCAGATCGCCAAAGAAATTTTTCAGTTGATTATAAGCGGAGGCCCAATGCGTGGCGGCAATCATAAATTCATTGCGCGCCAGAGCCGCATTACCATTTTGCACGGCAGTGCGTACGGCCTCTTTTTTCATCTTTAAATCGCGGTTAACTTTTTGCTGATAGGCAGCACGGGACATGTACACCAACATAGTGCAATTGCCGGGAGCGGGATAGTCCATGACAAACAGGTCTCTGGTATCGGTAAGCACGCTTTGTGTGTAAATGTGCACTTTTTCATTAAACAGCTCGCTAATGGTTTCCGAATTGCCGTTCATAGTGGTTTGAATGACGCGCGAGATATCCTGCTGCACGTGCACTTCCACTTTGCGCGCCAGGTCTTCTAACGCGCGTTTTTTGGCCAATTCGCGCGCCTGTCCCAGATCGTTATTTTCAATGGTTGCGATGCCCTCGCCCCAGTACACATCAGGATTTTTTTTAGTTATGTTTAACTTCTGGACTTCTGGTCGGGTTACGACTGGTTGCGATTTCTTTTTCAATAAATTGCTCTTAAAACAGCCCGCAACCAATAAAGAAACGAATAAGAGCATAAGTATGCGACGCATCATAATGCCTCCACTTCAATGATTTCCTCTTTCAAACGGAGGGCCTCGCCAGCGTGTAAAATCACAAATTCTTCTTGATAAACCAGCGCTGCCCTACCTCCCTCGGAAAAAATTTGCCAATCGGCTGCTTCATTGGTGATTTTTCCATTTTTTAAAGAAAATGCCAGATATGCAAAAATCATGGCCCAACTTCGTTCTTTTCCCGAAAAGATTGCCCCCGAAATGTTTCCATGTTTGTCCTGAATGAGATACGTAATGTACTCTTTTATTTTAGCAAGATTCAATATGTCGCCGTTTTTAAGTACCGCATGAATAATCTTCTGGCCGTTGACGTAGGTACCGCCTGTACTTTCATTATCGACGATTTCCAGTTGCCCGGCGATGAAACGCAAAGCGGCATGCTGACGACTGATGCGCCGATCGTCGAAGGCAAGATCGGGTCTGGCGCCGTCATCTTTTCGACCAATGGTCAATTCATTTTTAAGAAATAATTCCAGAGAAATATTTTGATTTTTCCAGGTCAATTTCCATTGTGTCTGCCCTTCAGCCTCTTGCCAATCATTCCGTACCTGCACTGCCTGGGGATGGTCTTTGTACTGCTTTAAGAAATCCTGTAAAGCGTTCCATGCTTCATTTAAACGTCCGGTTACAAATAAGTGATGCACTTTTTGATACGCCCGTTGGGCTTCCTCTATTTTCCGCCGACATTCTTCCTTCCATTGGTCTAATTCCGGATGGTCGGGTTGTTGTTCTTCTATTTGACGGAGCAGAGTTTGAGCCTGAAAAGGTCGCCCGGCATGCAAAGCGGAACGAACTTCTTCCATTTGTCTCGCAACATTCAAGCGTTTTTGGGCGCTTTCTTCTAACTGCAATATCTGGCGATAGGCGGTGTTCAATTCTGGATGATAAGGTAATAATGCCTGAATATTCGATTTTTCCTGTTGGTCCAATAACAGACGAGCTGGATCATCGGCAAATTGCGATAGGCGATTTTTTAATTTTTTAGCCTCTACATAGGCTTTTTGGGCGGTTTGGGGATCGTTGTTGGTAAAATCCAGTAAACGCCGTTGAAAGGCGCGAATTTCCGTATCGTCCGGAAAGTATTTCAGATATTTTTCGGTCAGTTCGTAAGCCGTCACAAAGTGGCCGTTCTCCACCAGCTCTTCCCGTTTGCCGATTTCTATCAAAAGTTGTTTACGCATATTATGATCTTTCAGCGCAGTAACGGCAGATTGAACTAAGAAAAATACAATTAACAAAGTAAATAATCCGCTAAAGGCGTAACAAGCAGCCAGACTCATTTTAGCCCAAT
>NZ_JBSMDE010000081.1:0-25805 GCF_056497305.1 Caldithrix sp.
ATATTGTTCAAGCTGAGGTAAATATTCTTCTGGTATCAAATCGATCTCTTTCTTGATTTTTTCTTTTAGTTCCATTTCCATATTCCTTTATATGTTTTAGACACCGAGTTTGTATTTAAGCGCTAACGCCCCAGTTAACCAGCGCCGCACCATTCACCGCCGTAGCAAAACAGGTAAGCCTTTCACAACTTAACCAACCTGCCAAATCGCCGCTGGCTTAAGGCGTCTGGTTAAACGTTTGGTTGCAACACCAGTTAATTGTACCTGCCACTAAATGGCACAATACTTTTTAATTTTTTAAGAACAAGACCTTTCAAAGTCAAACCAGAACAGCATTTTTTAAAAAAGTAGAAATGAAATTCCAACTTTACACTTAAGCAAATTTTAGCCCGAAATGATTAACCGACACGCTGCAAAAGACAGTTTTATAGTTTTTAATCACAACCAATCAATGAATGTGACACAGCTTTTTTAAATTTTACTCGCACAAAAGAACAGGCTGCAATTTTAATTGTTTACTTGTACAAACTTGCAGGCTATGTTCAAAGAACCATGCTTATTTTCATTATTAAGATTATTGTGAATTTTTGAATGATTTTTTTATTTTCAATCCGTTTAAATTAAGATTAACTTTTCAGAAAGGCACTTACTTTTACTGCAGAATTAATATTTCATGGTTGTTGCAACATTATCAATTATCTTTATTCTATGTAATTATTCATTGGAATCTATCCTTTTAAAAAAAGATAATAAATCCAGTTTAAAAAATCAAAAATTCCATTGGATTTTTTCTCATTTTTCTTTAAAATATAGCAATTATCAATGTTATCTGGAAGAAAGATAAGATGAAAAACTTTAAACGCCTTCTTAAAAATGTTGTCAATATTCCCGAGAAATCCATCCCCTTTCTCCCGTAACGAGGGCTATAGGGAAATCCTGTCTCTTAATGGAGGTCTCGAGCTGAAACTCTAGTTACGATGTGCTTGTAAATTGTTTGCAGGTGTTAAGGATTCTTCCTCCCGATGAATCGGGAATTCGAAATGTCCGCCGGTACCAGCCCTTTCACAAAGTAATTCGTAATCCGTAAAAAATGCCGTTTGTGGAAAAAGATCGAACCTTTGTGAATATGTGGTAAAAAGGGGGCGTTGCGCCCCCAGCCATGTTATTTGAGCATGAGCTCGGGCATGCGATTAATGCCCGTTTTACGGAACCGTTTACCTGGTTCTAAGAATTAAATTAATCCTCTTCTTTTTCGCCCGCCCTATCCACGGTGTCTTCAGGGCTTTCTGCTTCTGAGGATTCTTCGGAATCTTCTGTTTTTTCAGAAAGATTTTTGGTGTCGTTTTCACCTGGCTGATTGTCTTCCTCCTCTTCTTCAATTTCGCTGTCTTTGCGCGTCAGCAAATTGGTGTCGGTCAATTTCTTGTCGAAAATAACATAAGCAATGACCAGGCCGGTAATGCCAACGGCTTCACCGTAGCCAATGGTCATGTAGGCAGCGATCAGGAAAGAAAAGAAAACAATGTAAGATGAAACAACCGTGGAGAGCGGCAGGTTCAGAGCAATGGCTTCATAATCCTTTTTAAGATAAAAGAGCCTGGAACCTTCCGGGCCCAATAGACTGACAATCCAGTCATGTACCTGGCCCAGCGAAATTTGCACCAGCCGCAAGGCATTGTCCAGAATCGGAGCCAGGGAATGCATCAATGGCATAAAGAGAATAGAATAGATAATCAGGCCAATTTTCAGCACAAAGGCAAAAAAGAAGATACCCAGCACTTCAAGAGTGGCAATGATGATACCGTACAGAATCAATCGCCAGGGTTGGCCCCAGGTTAAATGGAGCGATTGTACCGCCGCGCCAAAACCGTCTTCCTCTGAGGTGGAAATAATGGTCGGACCAAAAAAGACCGAAACAAACAGGCTGAGCGTAAAAAAGACCAGGATCATACCGGCAAAAATGTAAGGTAAGGTAGCCAGTGAATTTAAAATTTCTCCGAACCAGGGAATTTTACCGATTAAAGCCATGACGATGGCACCGATAATAAACGGTAAAATCAGGAAAAAGAAGGTAATATACACTCCGGCCACGGAAAGAGCTTTCTTTTTGGTAAATGCAATGGCCTGCTTGTAAGTGTAAAACAGATTTTCTCGAAGGTGCATGTAAGCGGCCCGGGCCACGGCCGTGTTCATCAGCAACAGGATGTAGGCGGTTACAATAGCGCCAATCCAGAAAATAAGATAGGAGTAAAAAGGCAGTGAAAAACCGTAGGCGCAGGGAAACAGCCCAAATTTGGACCAGATTTCAGCCAGACCATGCCCGCCGATTAAAATAGAAAAATAGGTAAAGACCAGATACACGATGTGGGCAACCATCAGTCCCAGCATGGCCAGCGCAATGCGTTGCGGCCCGATAGCCATCCTGGGAGCTTTAAAAAGGTCTTTGTAATTGAAATAAAAATTGTCCATGGTAAACCCTCCTAAGGTTTGTGAACAATCCAGGCGTCTTTAAATCCAAGATTTTTAACTTCTTTCAGGACCATTTCTGCCTGGTCCCGGGTGGCAAACCGTCCAAGTATGACTTTAAATAAACCGTTTTGTTCCTTGTATTCGCAGGGAAATTCAAAGCGCAAAGAGAGTTGATCCACAATACGCTGCGCCTTTTTTGCATCCGAGGTGGCAAAAACCTGAATCTGGTAGTAAGCCAGTAACTCCGATTTAATTTCCACATTTTTTGCAGAGGGGGCTGCTTCAGGTGTTTTCTGAGGAACTAAAATCAGGCGTTGTACGGTCCAGGCCCCGCTAAAGCCTTGCTGCCTTAATAACTGGCGCAAGGAGTCGGCCTGTGGGCGGTAAGGGAAATCGCCAACCTGTACCTTAAACAGGTTTTTTTCATGAACAAGATGAATGCTGTCCTGGACAACATGTTGTAGTTTTCTGGCTACCTGCAGAGCGTTAAAGGAATCGACGCTGGCAAACAACTGAACACGAAAGCCCTCTATCTCTTTAAAGGTAAGTGGCCGGGCTGCCGGCGCTATTTTTTGCTTTAGAACAACCGGTTGATCGGGAATGGAGAGCAAGCCGTCAATAAACGGATCCGGTACATCCTTTTTTTGATAAAAAAATACACTATCAATTGTGCTCTTTTGCACTGCTTGCTTTTTAACTAACTGAGGCTGACAATGAATGAGCAGTAAAAAGGTCAAAAAGATGAAAACAAAGCGTTTATCTTGAAACATCAATACATCTCCTTTAAATAGGTGCCCGGAAAATACTGATTGACCAGAATGTCGTAATAGCGGAAGCCCATTCTGGACATATTCAAGGCGCCCCATTGACACAGGCCAATGCCATGTCCGTACCCCCCGCCTTGAATAACCAGCGTGGAATCGTTGGCCAGCTTTAAACGGAACAATAAGCTGGGTAAGGCCTTGCCGCGCGCCGGAGTAAAGAACTTCCGGATGGAAAAATTGTTCAGCACCAGGCTGGTATCGGCATATTCGATTTTTAAAGATTTGACGCGGCCGGAGGAAGTACGTTCCGTGACCTGAATCCGGCAAATGGCTTCCAGGGTGTCTCCGGGAGTGGACTGGAAATGGGATTTACCGATTTTATGGCTCAAAAGGGAATCCAGCTGACGGAAAGAAAATTGTCTTTGCCAGCGAAAATAGGGCGAAGACGCGCAGGCAAACTGCTGGCCAATCACATCTTTGCGACTGGAAAGGTAAGAGACCGGAGGGCTGTTCCAGTAATTTCGGATGTCTTCTAAAATGCCTCCGCAGGTAGAGTGGAAATAAACGTCGGCTAATTGGTTCTGAAACATTAAAACAACGCCGCGTGTGGCCTCCACGGCCTGGTCAGCTAAGGCGCTGCGCTGCTCAAGGCTGGCGTAAACCTGGTCGCGCACATCGGAAAAGACATGGTACGGCTGACCGCTATTTTTGTTCATTCGGCTTAAGGCGTAAGTTCGGGCGCAAATAGCCTGAGCCTTTAGCGCCTCCAGATATTGCGCATCGTTGGAAGGCATTTCGCCCACCAGCACGACCTTAAGGTATTCTTCAAGATCGATCTGGTTGATAAGTAAAATTTGGCCCTGTTCATCTAACTGAAAAATTATTTTCCCTTTGTACCATTTATTACGAAATTTGAAACGTGCGTTGGCCTGAAGATCCGGGGTTAAAGGAACAATTGCCTTTTTATTAAAGACAAAGAGTCGACTGTTAGGGCAGTACAGTTTAAAGCCCGATTGCGAGGGAGAAATAAAAAACTGTTTTTGATGTTTACCCAACTGGTAGCGGGCTTCTTCCAATTGTAGCCAGTAAGAGCCGTCAAATTCGAGTGAATCGATGCCGGTAAACCGGCCCAGTAAAACCTTGATGAAAGGAGCTGGAGAAACCCGGGTTGGCTTTATATGAGGTTGACAGGAAAAAACAATGAATGCAAGGGCGCCAAGTAACAAATATTTTGGTTTCAAAAGCCCTCCTTAACGTTTAGTGAACGGAAAGAATTTAAAAAATAGAAAGATATGATGAAACAAATATTTTAAAAGAGGCGGTTCGATATGCGCCGATTGGTCGAAATTTTTTTAATAGCCTTGTTGATTGCCGGATTGAGTTCCATCGCTGTCAAAAAGATCTTCTTTAAAACGATTGACTGGACTTTTGTTTTTGAAGATCCGGACAATGCCCACCATGTAAAAGAGATAGCCGTTGTTGGCGATTTTAGCCACTGGCAAAAATACTACATGCGGCCCGTGGATAAAGGCAAATGGGCCTTTTCCATTCCCCTTTCTCCTGGTAATCATTTGTACCGTTTTGTGATTAACAACCAGCGATGGATTAAAGACCCCAAATTCAAAGACTATGCCGGGCCCTATTCCAATTCAAAAATTTTTGTAGATGAGCTTCCTCTGCCCGGTCTGGTGGGCAGTCAGCCGCCCAATGGCAGCTGGTTGTACCGGCAGCCGGACTCTTTGCTGCTACGCTTTGACGTTCCTGTAAAATCCTTTGCCCAACATTTTCGCATCGAAATACGACTGGATTTTGTGCTACAAACCTATCGCGCCCAAAACAACACAATTGGTCTTAAGTGGCCGGCGCTTTCAGAAGGAGAACATCGTTGCCTGGTGCGCTGGTACAAAAAATCGGATCAGAGCCTGATTCATGAGAAACAATTGGTCTTTTTTGTAAACCGGCAAAATCAACCTCCGCTGGCGGATGCCGGATTTACGCAGATCGTGTTTTTGGATCAACCGGTCACCCTGAACGGCAGCCTGTCTTACGATCCTGATTTTGAGCCCCTGGTGCGCTTTAGCTGGCGTCAAACCGGCGGTCCGGCTGTTCAGCTCTCCGGAGCCAATACCCCTTTTGCCAGCTTGCGTCCTGTAAAGCCCGGGCATTATCGTTTCCAGCTTAGCGTAAGCGATTCCATGGGCCTGAGCGCCGGGGATGAGGTGGATGTTTGGGCGTTGCCGGCCCGCAAACGAAAAGAGCAATTTACCTTTAAACAGGACAGCGCTATCAGGGTGCAAAAGGTCTCGCTGGTGGGCGAATTCAACAACTGGCAGGCCGGAAAGAACGAAATGCAATGGGATCCGCTGACAGGCCTGTGGAAAACGGCCATCGATTTACCGCCGGGCAACTGGGAATACAAATTTGTGCTCAACAACGCTTCTTGGATCCCCGATCCGCGCAATCCGCAAAAGGTGGCCGATGGCTGGCAGGGCTTTAATTCCATAAAACAGGTGGCTCCCAACCCCTTTTTAGAAGGTCGTTTTGTGCAAAACCCGGCGGCCGGGCGTAATGAGCTCACCCTCCTTTTTGTACCGGATTCCCAATCTGCAAAAACAAAGTTCCATTGGTTTGCCGATGTCAACAATCCACAGCCCGCTTTGCCAAAGATCAGTCGCAACCGGCTGCGCTTTAATTTGAACTGGCCCTCAGGGCATTATTACTACTATCTGGTGATGGAAAAAGATGGCCGGTGGTCTGAACCTCAAACCCTACTGATTAACCACTTTACCCAAACCCGATGGATGGATTTCCGGCAGACGCCCGCCTGGGCCGACACCTCCATCTTTTATGAAGTCTATGTGCGCCGTTTCAGTAAAAGTGGAGATCTTCAGGGATTGATTAAGCGGCTTCCCTACCTCAAAACATTAGGCGTCCAGGTTCTCTGGTTGATGCCCGTTTACGAAGGCCCAACAGAGCACGGCTATGCCCCGACCTCGCTTTTTAACATCGAAAAAGATTACGGGACACTTGAAGATTACCAGGCATTCATCGAGCAAGCGCATGAACTGGGTTTTAGAGTCATCTTTGATTTTGTGGCCAACCATCTTTCCGACCAACACCGCTTTGTCAAAGCTGCGGCCGAAAACCCGGCCTCGCCGCTGCGTTCCTGGTTTTACTGGAAAGCGGACGGTACCTGGGGCTATCACAACGACTGGGACACCCTGGTTAACCTCAATTACAACACGCCCATGGTACGGCACCACATTCTGAATGCGGCGCTTTTCTGGCTCAATTTAGGCGTAGATGGCTTCCGATGTGATGTGGCCTGGGCCGTTCCGCATGATTTCTGGAAACAGTTCCGTCGCGTGATCAAACAGGTAAATCCTCAATGCCTGTTGTTAAACGAGGTTCTGCCCCGTCAGCGGGCCTTCCATGAGTTCGAATTTGACATGTCTTACGACACCGATTTTTACGGCAATGTTCTGGACGTTCTGCATGGCCGCAAGCCCCTTTCGGCCATTGCCCGGGGTCTGGAAAAAAGTCGCAGCAACTACCCGCGTTATGCGCAGGCTTTACGCTACCTTGAAAACCACGACCTGCCAAGATTCAATACGCAATTTAATATTAGAACCGTGAAAGCAATGACGCAATTGCTGTGGCTGTTACCTGGTTCCCCGCTCGTTTATTATGGTCAGGAATATTTTGCCGACCAGTTGCGTCCATGGTTTTTTGAGCTAAAAAATAAAAAATGGTTTGACTTTTTTCAAAAGGGCATTAAATTAAGACAAGCAAGC
The DNA here is from genome assembly GCF_056497305.1 of Caldithrix sp. Lineage (NCBI taxonomy): Bacteria > Pseudomonadati > Calditrichota > Calditrichia > Calditrichales > Calditrichaceae > Caldithrix > Caldithrix sp. The sequence goes on from NZ_JBSMDE010000081.1 coordinate 7,028, forward strand.
GAAGCGTTAAAGAGAGGTGACTTAAAAAACAAAGGCCTGGATGACCGCAAAGGCATCTGGATTTTTGAACGTCAAAGCGCTCACGATTCACTGAAAGTGATTGTTAACTTCTCAAAGACGCTTAGAGAAGTTAAAATTGAGCGCAAGACGACGAAATAAGAAATAAAGGGAAATAATTTTCGTTTGGGGCATTTAAATGAATAAAAGAGTTCATCCATAAGGATGGGGGCCGATGATTTCAAAGTCTAAATTACAACAATCGATTCAGGAAATTTTTAATATTTACGTAAAGCGTAATTTTACCCTGGCTTTTACGCTGGAGTCGATCTACGATATTTTCGAAATCGGCAATGAAGTTTTTATGCGCAACAATCCGGAAGAGATGGAAAAGCTGGCCAAACGCCCCAAAAACAAAGCGCCCGATATTTTCGACGATGAACCCTTCTCTTTTGAACGCACATTTGAAATTTACTCCGCCTTAAGCGATCAGTTTACAGAAATCTCGCCTGAATTGATTCATAAAATTTTTGAGTTGAACAGCAAGCTGGCCTGGCGGGAATATCGTGAGCGCTACAATAAGTACATCATGGAAACCTACCCAAATTATCCCAATGATGAATATTTAAACTATCTGGCTACGGTTGTTCTCTATGATCTTAAAGAGTACTCCGAAGGATTGCGCTGCATTAACCGCGCTCTGGCCGCCAACCCATCGTGCGCGGTTTACACCCATCTGAAAGCAAAATGTCTCATTCAATTGGGCGAGTTTGAGGCAGCCCGAACCTACCTGTATCAATCGCTCTTTTTGTTGGAATTGATGCAGGACAATCCGCCTAAAAAGGGCGACAACAAAGATGTGTACCCCAACTACCCGGTCGACTTTTTCACTTCGGTTGAACAGATTCGCAACGATCTGAGACAATTAGACCGCGTTGAATCGCTTTACAAGTACCAGCTACTTCCGCTTATTTACTGATTTCTTTCCAATTGCCTGCAAAAACTCTTCCACCCGATAGCCGCTTAACAGCGCTTTTTCGCTGAGGTTACTGACATGCTTGAGGCTGCGTTTTACTTTTACGTTATCTTTTACCGGATTTTTGCGGCTCTGCAGGAGGTGTAAAATGAACAACCAAAAAATCAATTCTTCAAAATGCTCTTTTTTGAAGTAGAGCACATCCTGGAAGCTATGAATTTTTAAAAATTGGGCTGCTGGTTGTAGATTGAACAAATAGCGCACCTGTCCGGCTAGTTCGCCGGGCTTGTTAAATGGCAGGCCGGCCGGCAACAGACACAGGGTCTGCAACACAAGCAGGTAATCGCCGTTGTCGTGGCCGGTTGGCGTGAAGTTTAAGCCATGCACATGCTCTTTAAAAAGATCCTGCAGCAAACGTTCCTCAAAAAGAGCCGCTTGAATGCTCTGTTTGTACAGGCTGTCCAGAAGATAATAGACCAGAAAAGTGTGGAAAAATCTTTGCCGGTCATTTATTTTGTCTTCCACACTGAAGAACTGAGCCAGTCGTTCATCCTGTTCAAAAATGGGGTTGCGGGCCATTTTCAAATAGCGCAATAGGTAGGTGGAAATTTGGTCAATTCTCGTCACATCAGGTGAGTCGATTTGTTCAAATTTAGCTACTTGTTCGGCCAGAGATTTAAAGGAGTTTTTAGCAGATTTTTTAAAGGCGTCCTCGGATTTTGCCTGCTTAAATTCAGAGACGATGTTCTGGAAAAAAGCAGGGTCCAGCGCTTCCTGAACGACCTGGTGTAAGGGCTGGTACACTATTTTTTTTAAAGCTTTTTGCAGATTCGCCGTGCCTTTGCCGTTTAAGTGCCGGCAAAGCGCGCGGTAAGGTTCTTCTGGCGAGTCTGACACGATCTGAAAATCTAAATAGACCTGAAACTTGTAGGCTCCAAGTTCGACGAACAAGCCCTGCTCTTTAAGCTCCTGTAATTCCCGAATGTAAAACAAATTACTCACATGATCACGAAATACGACCAGAGCATCAACTGCGCCCGTCAAATCGAGGCCCTGCCACAGCGTTTTCTGTACCAGGGAATCGTTGATTTTAATGCTGGCCGATTGATGGATCCAACCGGAGGACTGGCTAAAACTATTGTTGTAAAGGATCAGGGCTCTTTCCTCGCCCAGACGGTTACTGTAGGCAAAGACGTTTTCGTTGACCACGCCTTCGGCCGTGTAAAGATCGTAAAGTAAAAAATGTTCCACATCGCTGAACAGGTAGCGTTTTTTTAACAAAGGCGCAATTAGTGTAAAGTGTTGCCGCACCAGATAGCTGTCTTCTTCTTCATCCCAGTAGGCGCGCCGGTACTCCATGCCGTATTTTTCGGCAAAGCCTTCCAGCTGTCCGTGGCCAAACATGGGCAGCCCGGGAAGTGTAGCCATCATGGTACAAACGCCAAAGTATTTGTCGCCTTTGCCAAATTGAACCACAGCGGTTTCTTCATCGGGATTGTTCATGAAATTGACGTAGCGTTTTAAAATTTGGGGATTGAATTCCAGCGTGTTTTTGATGAGTAAGCGAAATTTGTCGTTTTCTTCGTTTTTTAACATATTCATAAAAGCGCTGTTGTAAACGCGGTGCATGCCCAGAGTGCGCACAAAGTAACCTTCCATCAGCCAGAAGGCTTCAGCCAGCAGCAGGGTGTCGGGCACTTCCTGTTGCACGCGATCCACCACCTCGCGCCAGAATTCTTCGGGCATGTGCTGATCGAACTCCTGTTTGCTCATGGCAAATTGAGCGCGCGAAGGGATGTCGCCTCCGCTACCCGGCTCGGGGAACCATAGGCGTTGAAAATGTTTTTTGGTCAGGGTCATGGCCGCATCGAAACGAATGATGGGAAACTGGCGGGCAATTTCCAGAATTTTTTGAATAACGGCTTCGCGTACCTCTGGATTCAAATAGTTAAGCTGGGCCGTGTCGTTCCAGGGCATACTGGTGCCGTCATTACCATGGTAGATAAAGCGTGTGTCACCGCTGGGGTAATGAACGCGTTTGAAGACCACGGCGGCGTCGGTTCGATCCCAGTAACCGTCTTCAATAAAAATACCCACCTCCTGGTGGTCGCACAGATCCGGCCCATTGAATGTGTACTTTGGAAAAGGCGAATACGGCAGTTGAATAAACCAGTCGGGGTGTTCAATAATCCAGCGGGAATCAATACCTGTGTGATTGGGTACCATATCGGTAGCCATCCGGATACCGTAGCGCCAGGCGCGTTCTTTAAGATTTTGCAGGGCGTCCGCCCCGCCAAGGTCTTCAGCCACAACATAGTCGTAAAGGGAATAGGCTGAAGCCAGCGCTTCCGGGTTGCCGGTGCGTTGTTTGATGCGTTGTGAAGCCCGACTTCTTTCCCAGATTCCTATGAGCCACAACCCGCTGATTCCAAAGCGAGCCAGGCGTTCTAATTCATCGTCAGGAATCTGATCCAGGCGCGTAATGGATTGCTCGTATTTTTTGCTCAGCTGATCGAGCCAGACGTAAGTGCTTTTGGCAATCAGCACCAGACGGGGCATCCAGTGCTGATCCGGGGAAAAACGCTCCGTTTCCGGCATTTCTGTGTACTGCGGAACAACGCTGGGCCCCGGGCCAAAGGTTGCCAGGTCAAATCGGGTCTTCTTTTCTTCTTTGATAAAATCCAGGGAAGACAGCACTCTCGTTAAAAACTCGGGAATGTATTTTTGCCAGTGTTCTGCAATGTATTCCAGCTGCGACTGAACGGAATGGGGAAACAGCCTGGCGGGCCGTTGCAAAAATTCGAATAAAGAAATGTTTTCTTCCGGCAAAGGCGGCGACTGCTTGAAAAAGGTATCAAAAAGCTTAAATGTCGAGGCAAAAGCGGTTTCCTCTTTTAGTTCATTCGGTTCAATCATAGGTGAAACAGGCTCAAAGGCCGGATTCAGATGGTCAATCCACAACAGCATGAGTTCTTCCAGAATCAGCTGACGATTGGACGTCAGGTAAGCTTTAACGGAGGTTTTGCCGCTAAAGACCGCTGTGGGGGGATAGTATTCGCAGAAGGCTTTGAGTAGCTGATCGAAGGCTTTTTTACCCAGTGCTTTTTCCAGAAAAGCTTCCAGTTTTTGGGGGAATTCGGAGAACAGGTGTTTCCGGTAATATTGGATCATGTAGTGTTCGATTTCGTGTAGAAGTCCAAACGCGTTCAATTCGCTGGCCTGAACGTCTTTGCTCCAGGTACGCAACATTTCAGCCAGCTCCAGAGCAACCTTCTGGTCAGAAATGACTAAGTCGCCGCTCAGGCTAAACCAGGATGGCTCGGCTTTGAGTTGTTTGCGGATGTTTTTCTTAATTGGGAATTCGCGTCTTTCTTGCATGTAAGTCCTCGTTGTTTGGCTCGTTTTTCTGGCATGAAAATAACGCGGATTTGTAATTTTAGCAAATCAATGTTAGGCAACGGCCAGAGGCCCAATGCCAGGCCCAGGGTATTTCATGTTTGGTTAACAATCAAATTTAGCGTAAATTAGCCAAACTTTTGCGGGAAGGGTAGATGCAGGAAGATCTGAAACTAAAATTAGCGCCATATTTTGTTATTCTGGCGGCCAGTCTGTGGGGCGTCGATGGCATTGTTCTGCGTCCCTACTTGTATCAGTTGCCGGTTACTCTGGTAGTGCTGGTCGAAACTTCGCTGGCCACGATTATAATGACGCCCTTTTTTGTGCGTTATTTCCCCCGACTGCGCGCGTTCAATTACAAGGAGTGGCTGGCTTTGCTGGCTGTGGCCCTGTTCGGCGGGGCCATTGGCACTCTGGCCATCACGCGGGCAATTTTTTACGTAAACTATGTGAATCTGTCGGTGGTGGTACTCATTCAGAAATTACAACCTGTATTTGCCATTGCCCTGGCAGCCATTTTGCTTAAGGAACGCCTTTCCGCCACGTTTTTAAAGTGGGCGGCCCTGGCTTTTGTGGGCGCTTATTTAATGACCTTTGGCTGGCGCCTGCCCAATCTGAGTACGGGCGACAAAACGGCTCAGGCAGCCGGCTACGCCATGCTGGCCACCATCAGCTTTGCATCTTCCACGGTGTTCAGTAAACGTTTGCTGCGTCGTATTGATTTCCATTTTGCCACTTATCTGCGTTTTCTGGTAACAGCCTTGATCATGTTTGTTCTGGCCATCTTCAGCGGTGCTTTTCCGGCCGTTAAGCAGGTTACTTCCCAACAAATTTTGGTTTTTGTGTTAATCATTTTTTCAACCGGCGCGCCAGCCATTTTCCTCTACTATTTTGGCTTGCGAAACATACCCGCTTCGGTGGCCACTATTTGTGAATTAAGCTTTCCGGTTACCGCCATTTTGCTTGAATATTTTGTCCGGCACCGTTTACTGGATCCTGTACAATGGCTGGGCACATTTCTGTTAATCTCGGCGATTGTGCGCATTAGTTTCCGGTTGAATGATTGGCTAGAAAGAACCTGAGGCGCTTGCGAAGGGCTGACAAAAAGAGAGCGTACTAAACAATGGAAGAAGTCATTGGGACAACGGCGCTTGCGGATCAACAAAACAAACACCAGACCTTAATCTGGAGAATGGATTAAAATGGAATTGGAACAAGCCTTAAAACAATATTTTGGCTACGAGTTCTTTCGTAAACCCCAACGAGAAATTATTGAACATGTGCTCAATGGCCGCCATGTTTTAGCCATCATGCCCACCGGCTCGGGGAAGTCCATCCTGTACCAGCTACCGGCCCTGCTCTTACCCGACCTGACTCTGGTCATTTCGCCGCTGATTGCTTTAATGAAAGATCAGGTCGATGCGCTGCGCCAGAAAGGAATCGATGCCACCTTTATCAATGCTTCTCTCTCCAAAAGCGAACGGGAAAAACGTCAGGCCCAGATCAAAAAAGGTCAGTATAAACTGCTTTACGTGACCCCGGAACGTTTTCGGAAAGAAGAGTTTCTGGAAGTTATCGGCACAAGAACCATTGATCTGTTTGCCGTAGACGAAGCGCACTGCATCAGTGAGTGGGGGCACGACTTTCGTCCGGATTACACGCGCCTGGGCGAAATAAGGGCCAAGCTGGGTAATCCGACAACCATTGCCCTTACCGCCACCGCCACGCCACGCGTCCAGCAAGACATTATTCGTCAGCTACAATTAGAGAGCGTGGAGATATTTCACACGGGCATTGATCGCCCCAATTTGTTTTTGGGGGTAGAAGATGTTTTCGGCGAAGATGAAAAGCTCAAAGTCATTGAGCATTACATGGCCGGTTTGCAAAAAGGTTCCGGCATTGTCTATTTTGCCCTGATTAAAGATTTACTGAAAATGAGTGGACGATTGCGCAAGGCAGGTCATGAACACCTTGTTTACCATGGTAAAATGGACAGTTCGCAACGTAAACTAATACAAAATCGCTTCATGAGTAGCGAACGCGCTATTGTCCTGGCGACCAATGCTTTTGGCATGGGCATTGACAAATCAGATATTCGCTTTGTGCTGCATGCCCAAATCCCGGGTTCGCTGGAAGCCTATTATCAGGAAATAGGTCGCGCCGGAAGAGATGGCCTGCCTTCCCGCTGCTTTTTACTTTACGACCAGCAGGATCTGAGCATTCAAATGGAATTCATTCAGTGGAACAATCCTTCAGCCGACTTTTTCTATCGCGCTTATCAGATTTTACATGAACACCTGGATGAAATTAACGCCAACGGACTGGAAGTCTTTAAAGAGTACTTAACCTACAAAAATCGTCATGATTACCGGGCCGAAACGGTTCTGTCGCTCTTTGATCGCTGGGGGGTAACGATTGGCAGCCTGGAAGAAAAAAATCTAAAAATAATAGATGCCCTCCCTGAAGCATGGCTGGACGAGGAACATCTGCAGAACAAGTTAAAGATGGAGCAGATGCAACTTTATCAAATGATGCAATATGCCAGGCTGGAAACCTGCCGTAAAGCATTCATTCATGAATATTTTGGCATTGAGCACGAGCCGTATTGCGGGGCCTGCGATAATTGCCAGAAAGACAATGTGTCTTGAGGCAAAGGCAGCATGGCTATGAATGCACAAAAGAGCATTCATTAAAATTGTTCTTTTGCGCCCTTTGCAGTTTTTTAAAGGTTGGGGTTCTGATGGCTTAGAGGGTTTGCAATTTCATAAAGCCTCATTTATATTAGAAGTAAACGGAACCAAACACCTCACAAATCAAAAATCTGAGGAGGCAAAATGAAGCGTCGTCGGTTCCTGCAAATGAGCTCGTACATCCTGGCCGGCCTGGGTTTGTTTTCTCACCTGCCGTCTAAATTACTGGCTGAGCAAACGCCCCATGCCGTTTGGATAGAAAATGGCGAACCCGAGGCCCTGTTAAAAGAAGCCTTAAAGGCCTATGGCGGCCTGGAGCGCTTTATTAAAAAAGGAGATCGCGTGGTGATTAAGCCCAACATGGGCTGGGACCGCCCTCCGGAATTGGCGGCCAATACCAATCCTCAGTTGATCGCTGCCCTGGTCAGAGCTTGCAAACAGGCCGGCGCTAAAGAGGTGAAAATTTTCGACCGCACCTGTAATAATCCGCGGCGCTGTTACCGCAACAGCCAGATTGAAAAATGGGCGAAGCAGGCCGGAGCTAAAGTGGAGCAGATTCGAAAAAATCGTTTTAAAACGATTCCGGTGGATGGCGAGTTGATTAAGGAGTGGCCCATTTACCGCGATTATCTGGAAGCGGACAAGGTCATTAATGTGCCCATTGCCAAACACCACTCCCTTTCACGTGTCACCCTCGGTCTAAAAAATCTAATGGGCGTCATGGGCGGCAATCGCGGCGATATTCATAACTTTTTTGCCCGCAAATTGACCGATATTGATCGTAAGATTTTGCCTACTTTAACCATCATTGACGCCTACCGCGTTCTGACCAACAACGGGCCGGTAGGGGGCAATCCGGCGGACGTAAAACTGGCCAAAACACTCATTCTTAGCGATTGCACTGTTACAGCCGATTTTCTAGCCCTCGATCTCTTTGGTTTAAAACTGGAAGATGTGGAGCACATTAAAGTAGCCTACCAGAAAGGATTGGCCAGATATCCCCTTGAAAAGCTGAAAGTTAAAAAAGTGCGGCTAACGTAGCCCGCAATCAAAATTTAAAAAAATCCATGGAGGGGACATTGCGCACTGCCCGCCGTTTAAGCCAAATATTCTTTTTATTGCTTTTTGTCTGGCTTTTTCTGATTACGCGCTATCCGTACGAGCATGGTTTGCACACCGATTGGTATTTGCGTTTTTCTCCGCTCTCCCCTGTTTTTTTGTTCATTAAAGATGTGCAAATCTATTGGTTCCTCTGGCCGGCTTTAATTGTTCTTTTACTAACCCCTTTTTTAGGGCGTTTTTTTTGCGGTTGGATTTGTCCCCTGGGCACCCTGCTGGACATTAGCAGCAAGATTTTAAAGTCTCCTGATAACCGAAACAACATTCCCTTTCAGAAGTGGCGCTTTGTTAAGTTTGCCCTGCTTTCGGTTCTTTTGTTCCTGGCCCTATTTTCGGCTCATTTGTGGGGCTACTTCGATCCGCTTTCCATCTTTAACCGGGCTTTAACCGTGGTGTTTTACCCCTTGTTAACGGTCATCGTGGAACCGACTTTGCTGGCCCTTTCCACCATTTCTTTTCTGGAAAGTCCGGCGTATTGGCTGTACGATCATTTCAAATTATTTGTCATGCCCGAAAACCAGGCCCATTATCAGCAGTTGATCTGGGTGAGCCTGTTCATTGCCTTTATTTTAGGGGCTGAAAAACTCACGCGTCGTTTCTGGTGCCGATATCTTTGTCCGGCGGGTGCCTTGCTCGGTTTTCTCTCACAGTTTCGTTTTTACGAACGTTTGGTCGGTGAACAGTGTCCGGTTTGTAATCAGTGTGTAGTGGATTGTAAAATGAATGCCATCCCTCTGGATGATGTGAGCCATACCAGCAAGGTGGAATGCATTGAGTGTTTTAATTGCGGAGCCGTTTGTCCGCCTAAAGTTAAGGCCATAACCTATCGCTGGCGCTGGAAGCCTTACCGCACCCCGATCGATTTCTCGCGACGTCAATTTTTACAGAGCACAACAGCCGGTTTGGCGACACTGGGCCTTTTGTCGGTTGGTTTACAGGATCGTAAAGCGTTGGCCTACCAGATTCGTCCCCCAGGGGCGTTGCCCGAAGAAGAGTTTCGCGATAAATGCATTCGCTGCATGGAGTGCGTGCGAATGTGCGCTTCTAATGGGGCGTGTCTGCAACCGTCCGGCATTCAAACCGCCATCGATGATCTGTGGTTGCCTGTGGCCAACATGCGCCAGGGCTACTGCGAATACAACTGTAATTTGTGTGCTCAAGTTTGCCCGACCGAGGCGCTTTTGCCTCTTTCTCTGGCAGAGAAACAAAAGACACCGATCGGGCTGGCCCATTTCAACAAAGATGTGTGCATTCCCTACGACCGAAATGAAGAGTGCCTGGTTTGCGAAGAGCACTGCCCCACCCCGGAAAAAGCCATTCGCTTTGATGTTCGGGATTACACCGATCCGCAAACCGGCCTTACCAGAAAAGTCAAATATCCCTACGTGGTTAAGGAGCTGTGCATTGGTTGCGGCATTTGCGAATACAAGTGTCCTTTGCAGGGTAGGCCCGGTATCTTTGTCACCATTGACCACCAAAAACGCCTGCCTGCCTGACTTTACGCGTCAATCCTTTAACTTTTGGTCTTACCGGCCATGCTTTCGTTGCTTCTGAATGCAAAAAATGCTTTCTTCAGGAGGACAACGAGCAGGCAGAATTAACCTGGGGCAGCGAAAGTTTCCCCGTTTAATGCTCTACTAAGATCAAACTTTTAGGTCATAAGCGAAAAGGAGGGGCTTCCTGGTCAGCAGAGCGCAAAAAGGCACCTCCTCTGTGCCTTTAATTCAAAAAGTTGTTTTCATTTTAGAAAGGCAAATCTTCTTCTTCTGTTGGTGTGTCTTCAACAGGGGGCTCTTCCACGGTGTTGTTGCCGGCCGGAGCCTGCGAAACGCTTTCGTCAAGGGTTGGTTGTCCGCTTTCATCAGGTCGGGGACCCAACAATTGAATGGCATTCGCAATGATTTCTGTACGGTAATGCTTGGTGTTGTTTTGATCTTCCCAGGAGCGTGTGTGCAGGCGACCTTCAATGTAAAGCAGGCGACCCTTTTTAATGTACTGTCCTGCAAAATCGGCCAGGGACCCAAAAGCGCTGACATTGTGCCATTCGGTGTTGTCCTGCCAGTTGCCATCGGCGTCTTTGGCTCGCCAATTAGTGGCCAGAGAAAAACTGGCTACCGAAGTGCCGCTGGGGGTGTACTTAAGCTCTGCGTCTCGGCCCACCCGACCGATTAAAATAACCTTGTTCACGGTTCCACGTGCCATGATTTCCTCCTTTCAGAAAAAAAGATTGTTGAGAAATGATTCATTATTCGGGTACTGTAAGATAAGAAATTTAGATTTCAAATAAAAGAAAAAATACCCCTCCGGCAAAACAAAGTTTGCCTGATTCTTGTTTTTTTTCACGATATCCGTTAATTTCTTTCAGCCGATTATTAATGCGGTCGGATATTTTGGTGAAAAGATTAAAAACAGATTCCGTAGCCAAACAGTTTTTGAAAGCAGGGCCTTTACGGAAGAGAGATCAATCGTTTTTAAAGAGGTAAGCCATTGCAACGCTTTGCAAGCAAAACAGAACAGGACACGGTCAAATTTGCTGAATATCTGAAGCAGATTCTCAAACCGAATGATGTGGTGCTTCTGGAAGGTGATCTAGGCAGCGGAAAAACCTTTCTGGTCAAAGCGTTTTGCCGGTTAATTAACACCCTGGATCCGGCTTCCAGCCCTTCGTTTGCCATCATGCACCACTATCAGGGCCCCCAGCCGGTAAACCATTTCGATTTTTACCGGTTACATGATGAAAAAGAACTGGATCAATTGGGCTGGGAAGAAATGCTGTACCAGGGGGCCATCACCTTTATTGAATGGCCGCGCTTCATTGAAAAGCACCTTTTACGGTACTACAAAATTACGATCGTTCTTGAAAACGATCAACGGATTTTTGAATTAAGTAAAATTGACAACACAGGAAAACAATAAATGATTCTGGCCATAGAAACTTCAGATGTTGTTTGCAGTGTCGCCCTGTGGGAAGAAAACAAAAAACAGACGGTTTACGAAGCCAACCTCGAATTACCCATGCAACATGCCACTTTGCTGGCGCCTGTGGTACAAAACGCTTTGCACTTTGTGCAGAGCCATCTTGAGCAGAAGATTCTGGATCAGCCGGACATTAAGTTGGTCGCGGTCTCCGTAGGTCCGGGTTCCTTTACCGGGCTACGCATTGGCTTAAGTTTTGCCCAGGGCTTTTGTTTTGCTCATCAGCTACCTATTGTGGGCATTTCCAATCATCAGGTTCTGGCCAAACAGGTGCGCCGACCGCGCGAACATCTGTACACCATGATCGATGCCCGCCGTGAAGAGGTCTATCTGTCGCATCTGGAGTTTAACCCCGATGGCTTTCCGGAAATCGTGGAACATGATATTGTGTTGCGGGAGCGATTGCCGGAAGTGCTTCCGGCTGGGGCTGTACTGGTAAAGCCTTTTTTCCACGACCTGGAGGCCGAAATCTTGCAAAAGCTCCAGCTAAAGGGAGTGACGGTACATTACAAAGGGGAATATTTAGCGCGCTTGATTGCCCACCTCGGGCATTTAAAGTACAAAAAATATGGCGCTGACGATTTGGAAAAAATAGAACCCATGTACATCAGGCCTTTTGCCGGAGTGCAATGAATATTAAAATTCGTCCCATGACCCTGGACGACCTGAGTACGGTTGTTGCCCTGGAACAACAGATTTTTATTGACGCCTGGAGCAAGGAGAGCTTTTTAAGCGAGATTGCAGCAAAAGATTACTCTCATCCCTTAATTTTGGAGGTTGAGGGCCAGATTGCAGGCTATGCCGTTGTCTGGCGTTATTATGACGAATTGCACATTGCCAATTTTGCCATTCATCCGGATTTCAGGAGGCAGGGCCTGGGCAGGTCGCTCATGCGTTACATTTTACAGGAATTCGGTGACGCCCATTACGCCTTTCTGGAAGTGAGAAAATCCAATACTGCGGCCATTCAATTGTATCAGGCCTTTGGATTTAGAACCATTCAGGTCAGGAAAAAGTATTACCGTGATGGCGAAGACGCCCTGGTCATGCTTAAAGATTTGAGAAATTCTAATTATTGATGTACATTAGCGAACATCATTTGCAAAGTCATATTTTGAGGTTTTAATATGGATTGGTTTAAACGAAAAAAACAAAGTGTGACGGCCGGAGCCAAAAAAGAGTTGCCGGACGGTCTGTGGATTAAATGTGACAATTGTGGTGAAATTATTTACAAAAAAGAGCTGGAAAAACAACTGTATGTTTGCCCCAAATGTGATTACCATTTTCGCATTGGGCACAAAGAATACATTAGCATTCTGTTCGATTCGGGCACTTTTGAAGAGTTCAATGCCCACATAAAGAGTGTTGATCCATTGCAGTTTACGGATTCCAGGCCCTACAGTGAAAAGTATCAGGCTACGGTTAAAAAAACCGGAATGACCGAAGCAGTTGTCACCGGGACCGGCCGCCTGGAAGGGCATCATGTTGTAGCCGCCATCATGGATTTTAAATTTCTTGGCGGCAGCATGGGCTCAGTGGTGGGCGAAAAAGTAGCGCGGGCCATTGACCGGGCACTGGAATTAAAACAGCCCCTGCTCATCCTATCTTCTTCGGGTGGGGCGCGCATGCACGAGGGCATTTTCAGCCTGATGCAGTTGGCCAAAACCAGCGCAAAATTGGCTGTATTGGCCGAAAACAATATTCCTTACATTTCCATATTAACCAATCCGACCACAGGAGGTACTACAGCCAGTTACGCCATGTTGGGCGATATCAATCTTGCTGAACCGGGCGCCTTAATTGGCTTTGCCGGGCCGCGCGTCATTAAACAAACGATTGGTCAGGATTTGCCGCCAGGCTTTCAGCGCTCGGAGTTTGTAATGGAACATGGTTTCCTGGACTTAATCGTTCACCGGCATCAATTAAAAGAGAGGATTGCTCGACTGCTCGATTTTTTTGCGCACCAAAATCCGCATTAAGTTCAACCATGAAAAAACCGCTGATCCTGATTACCAATGATGACGGCATCTATGCCCCTGGCATTTTTAGCCTGTCTCAGGCCATGTACGATGTAGGCCAGGTCTTTGTGGTGGCGCCTCTGGTAGAAAAAAGCGCCGTGGGCCATGCCATTACCCTTTCTGATCCTTTACGCGTTGTGGAGGTAGAGCGGGAGGGCGCCTTTTTTGGCTATGCCGTTAATGGTACGCCGGCTGATTGTGTGAAATTGGGCTGTAAATGTATTTTGCCCCGTAAGCCGGATTTAATTGTCAGCGGAATTAACCAGGGGCCCAATACGGCAACCAATGTCATCTATTCCGGAACCGTGTCCGCCGCTGCCGAAGGCGCCATCATGGGCATCCCCTCTATTGCGGTTTCCATTGCTTCCTTTACCAAACCAGAGTTTTCCTTTGCCGCCAAGTTGAGCAGCACATTAGCCCGCCTTGTTCTGGAAAAGGGCCTGCCTGAACGAACCCTGCTGAACGTCAACGTGCCGGCAGTCAGCGAGGATCAGATTGAAGGTATTGTCATAACCCGCCAGGGTAAGGGACGCTACGAAGAAGCCTTTGACCGTCGTGTTGACCCCAATGGCAGGACCTATTACTGGTTAACCGGCAAACGCATGATTCTGGACAATGGAAATGATGTGGATGACCTGGTTGTGATGCAAAACAAGGTTTCCATCACGCCCATTCAGTATGATTTAACTAATTATTCGTTTATTGAGGATTTAAAGAAATGGAACATCAACATGAAGTGACCAACAGCTACGCGCATGAAACCATCATCATTTTCGATTTTGGTTCTCAATACACCCAGCTCATTGCCCGCAGAATCCGAGAAATAGGCGTTTACTGCGAAATCCATCCCTACAATGTAAATAAAAATTTTCTTGAAAATAAAAACATAAAAGGGCTTGTTTTTTCCGGTGGTCCCTCTTCGGTTTACGAAAAAGAGGCTCCGGTGGTGGCCAGAGAGGTGTTGGACCTTGGCCTGCCCGTTCTGGGCATCTGTTATGGGTTGCAGTTGATTACCCATTTGACGGGGGGGCAGGTGGTTAAGGCCGAAAAAAAAGAGTACGGTCTGGCCGAATTGGAATTGATGGGTGACCATCCTCTGTTTAAAGACATTCCTGCCACCAGCGCAGTGTGGATGAGCCACGGAGATAAGGTGTTGAAATTGGGCAAGGATTTTGAGGTGATTGCCAGGACGGCAAATTCGCCCTTTGCCGCGGTAGCCCATGCTCACAAACCGCTTTTTGGCTTACAATTTCACCCGGAAGTAGAACACACGCGCTTTGGGCGCCAGCTCTTAAAAAACTTTGTTTTTGAGATTTGTGGGTGCTCCGGCGACTGGACTCCGCAATCTTTTATTAAGGAAAGCCTGGAAACCCTTAGAAAAAAAGTGGGACAGAGCAAGGTGCTGTTGGGCCTGAGCGGCGGGGTTGATTCCAGTGTAGCCGCGGTGCTGATCCATCGGGCCATCGGCGAACAATTGCACTGTGTGTTTGTCGATACCGGGCTCTTGCGCCACAATGAAGCCCGTGAGGTTGAAGAGGTGTTTCGCAAACATTTTAAAATTAATCTCACCGTTGTCGATGCCCGCCAGCGATTTTTACAACGCCTTAAGGGCGTTACCGATCCCGAAAAAAAACGTAAAATAATCGGCGAAGAATTTATTCGAGTCTTTGAGGGCGAAGCTAAAAAATTAGGAACGTTTCGCTTCCTGGCTCAGGGCACCCTTTACCCCGATGTGATTGAAAGCGTTTCTTTTAAGGGGCCCTCAGCCACCATTAAATCCCATCACAATGTGGGCGGCCTGCCGGAATCATTTGATTTTGAATTATTGGAGCCCTTGCGCGAACTTTTTAAGGACGAAGTGCGCCAGGTGGGTAAAGAGTTGGGTCTGTCGGAATTGATCCTGGAACGCCACCCTTTTCCCGGGCCCGGGCTGGCGGTTAGAATTTTAGGTGAAGTTACTCCGGAACGTGTCGATTTATTACAAAAGGCCGATGCCATTTTCATTGAAGAATTGAAGCGTCAGGGTTTGTACCGTCAGATCTGGCAGGCTTTTGCTGTGTTACTGCCTGTGCGCACGGTTGGCGTGATGGGTGATCAGCGCACTTATGAACATGTTATTGCCTTACGGGCGGTAACCAGCAGCGATGGCATGACAGCGGACTGGTTTAAAATGCCTTACGAGGCACTGTCAAAAATTTCTAACAGAATTATTAATGAAGTGTCGGGGGTTAATCGGGTGGTTTATGACATCAGCTCCAAGCCGCCGGCTACCATTGAATGGGAATAACGTGAGGAGAATAGATTAATGTGCGGGATTGTTGGATATCTGGGCAACAAAGAAGCTGCCCCAATTTTGATTAATGGACTTAAGCGACTGGAATACCGGGGGTACGATTCGGCCGGTATTGCCACGATTAACGATCATCAGATGTTTGTGGTTAAAGAGGTTGGAAAAATCAGAAAGCTGGAAGAGGCCGTCGCTCAGAATATGCCTCCCGGCCATGTAGGCATAGGGCACACGCGCTGGGCGACCCATGGTAAGCCAAGCCAGTTAAACGCCCATCCTCATACCGATTGCAGCGGCAACATTGTACTGATTCACAATGGCATTATCGAAAATTACGCGGTGCTCAAAAAACTACTCGAACAATCGGGCCACACCTTTCATTCCGATACAGACACGGAAATTGTGGCCCATCTTATCGAAGAGTTGTACGACGGCAGCAATTTTGAAGAGGCCTTTCGGGAAGCCTTGCAGCGAATTGAAGGCACCTTCGGTTTTGCGGTTATTAACAAAGATGAACCGGACAAAATTTATGTGGCCCGCAAAGGGAGTCCTATTGTCATTGGCGTGGGGCAGGACGAGTACTTTGTAGCCTCAGATGTGACGCCCTTAATTCCTCACACGCGCAATGTTTTTTACCTGGAAGATGATGAAATGGCTATTCTGACGCCCCAGGGTGTGATTACTAAAACCATTCAGAACAAGGTGATCGAAAAACAGGTGCAGAAGATCACCATGGAGCTGGAAGATATTGAAAAGCAGGGTTTTGATCATTACATGCTCAAGGAGATATTCGAGCAGCCCAAAACCATTATGGACACCATGCGCGGGCGGATTCTTAGGGAAGAAGGCCTGGTAAAGCTGGGCGGCCTGGCCGAAGTAGAAGATAGATTGACGCGCGCTGGACGCATCATCATTGTGGCCTCAGGAACGTCCTGGCACGCCGGACTGATTGGTGAATATCTGATTGAAGAATTTTGCCGCATCCCTGTAGAAGTTGAATATGCTTCTGAATTTCGTTACCGTAATCCTATTATTAATGAGCACGACATCATCATCGCCATCTCGCAGTCGGGCGAAACGGCCGATACCCTGGCAGCGCTGCGAGAAGGCAAGCATAAAGGCGCGCTGGTGCTGGGCATTGTTAATGCCGTGGGTTCAACCATCGCTCGTGAAACTCATGCTGGGGTTTACATCCATGCCGGAGCCGAGATTGGTGTGGCCAGTACCAAAGCCTTTACCTCTCAGGTCACGGCGTTAATCCTGATAACCATACTTATTGCCCGTAAAAAGTACATGTCGGTTGTGCAGGGCAAACAGATGCTTGACGATTTGTTAAAAATCCCGGAAAATGTGAAAAAGATTCTGGCACAAAACGATTACATACGCGATCTGGCTGAGGCCTATCATATGCAAAGAAATTTTCTGTACCTGGGACGTGGATACAATTTCCCGGTGGCTTTAGAGGGCGCATTAAAATTAAAGGAGATTTCTTACATTCATGCCGAAGGTTACCCGGCAGCTGAAATGAAGCACGGCCCCATTGCCCTGATCGATGAAAACATGCCCGTGGTTTTTATTGCCACTCAGGATGCCATTTACGACAAGGTGATAAGCAATATTCAGGAAGTAAAAGCACGTAAGGGACGGGTAATTTGTGTAGCCAACGAAGGCGATGAACGCATTCAACAATTTGCAGATCATGTGATTTACATTCCACCGACCTGTCAGGCTTTAACGCCTCTATTGAGCGTTATTCCTCTACAATTGTTGGCCTATCATATTGCGGTTTTACGGGGATGCGATGTGGACCAGCCAAGAAATCTGGCTAAAAGTGTGACGGTAGAATAGATAAAAAAGCCTTCCCGTGGGAAGGCTTTTTACATTTACTCAACTTTGGCCAGAATATCGCTGCGTTGAATGATCAAATATTCTTTATCACCGACTTTTACTTCATCACCGGAATATTTAGAGAAGATGATCTTGTCACCTTCTTTAATTTTTTCCTGCAGGTCTTCGTCGGTGCCTACGGCAATGACTTTACCCATGCGGGGTTTTTCTTTGGCCGTATCGGGAATGATAATGTTACCAACTCGTTCTTCTTCTTCAATCAATTCAATAAGAACCCGATCATCTAATGGTTTAATCTTCACAGCACCCTCCTTCATTTTATTCCCAATAACCTGTTAATTTTTGGTTTGTCAAATCCTACAATTGGTCGATTGTTAATTAAAATCACCGGTACGCCCGATTGACCTGTAATGCGCACCATGTCTCTGGCGGCGCGCTGGTCTCTCGAAACGTCTATGTCTTTAAATTTAATCTTTTTCTCTCTAAAATACCTCTTAGCCGCATTGCAAAAACTGCACGTAGGGGTCGTAAAAATTACTACCTTTGGTTGTGGCGTAACTGGCATCGAGTCCTCCTGTTTTTGTTTTAAAAGTTAGAACTTCAATGCCTTTTGATGACGTTTCTTTTTAAAAGTTACAGACAACCCCCGTGCTCTGGGTTTTTATTTAGAGCTTTAAAATATAAGAAAAAACAAAATTTAATTCAAAATTATTATTTGGAAAATTTCTTTTAAAGTGTGAAAAGCTTTTAGGAAAAAGCCTGGGCCCGCGCTGTTTGTAATTTCTACTGATTCACGGATTGAGTTCGAGACAGAATAGCGTAAGGGTGAAGCATTTTCCTGAGGTAGCATAGCCGCAACCAAAAAATTTCCGCAGGGATTTAAGTAACCACAGAGAGCACAGAGGGGTCATAAAGAGCGCCCGCCCGTCTGGACGGTGCCCAGCCTGACAGGTCTGGCCACCGGTTGGAGCGAAGCGGAAATCCAGATTCTCGGGGACAGGCTAAAAAGTAATTTTAAATTAGAAATTACGAATTATTTAGTGAAGGGGCAAGTTATGGCCGGGCGCTGGAGGCCTGTACCTGATGTTATTCTGAAAATCTCTTACCCTTACGAATTGGCTGTCAATGTAAGGGATTCCTAATCCCGCTACAGCGGGATTCGCAATGAACGCACTGGGCGTAAAGGATTACTCACCCAGCTAAAGCTGGGTGAGTAATGACCTTTGGCACGGACTTTCATCTTCATTAATTAGGGGAGTAAAGCAACAGAAATGATGGGGATATTTAATCCGATGAATCGGATACCAATGAACGCGCAGAGTATGCCCTTTTTGTTTGCATGGTGAAACGGTTCTCCCTTTCTCTCTGGAAATACGAATACGCATTGATGGTTACCTGGAATGGCTGACCGTTTGATCTGGCCTGTGGATTGTCTGCACAAAGTTTTCTAAAATGTGTAGGTAATCTCTGG
>NZ_JBSMDE010000082.1:0-3776 GCF_056497305.1 Caldithrix sp.
GTGGCAGGTGCCGGACACTGCGGGGTACATCTGGATGCACTGTAAGGTACGGGACGCAAAACAGGCTGAAGTTCAGGACAGCGTTGGTCTCAGCATTGGAAAGCTGGTCATCCATTACAATTTTGAACATGGTCAGGCGACGGATTTAAGCGCCTTTGCCAACCATGGCCGGGTCAGCAGTGTGCAGAGCATTGCCACGCCCCATGGCCAGGGCCTGTTCTTTGACGGAATACATGGAGCCGTGCGCGTTCCTGTTCATCCATCGTTAAATTTTGAAGAAGCCATAACCGTGGCTTTTTTAATGCGCGTGGATTCTTTCTACGTGCGTGAGGCTTATCCTGCCAGTCATGGCAACTGGGAAAACCGCTGGAAGATTTCTATCACCAATGAAAAACTGCGCTGGACGATTAAAACAGAAAAAGGTATTTATGACCTGGATTCCAAAAATAGTTTGCTCCTGAAGCAATTTTATTTTGTTACCTGTGTTTACAATTCCAGCACAGGAGAAATGGCCCTCTATCTGGACGGCCAATTGAATAATACACGCAGCGCACAGGGCAGTCTTTTGCCTACTGACTACGATTTGTGCCTGGGACAGCATTTACCCGCATCCTGGCAATATGCCTTTCGTGGCGTACTGGATGAGTTTTTTTTGTTTAATCAGGCCTTAAATGGACAGGAAGTTAGCACGCTCTACGACACGCTGACGACGCTGGAAAAGCGGGCGTCGAAGGCGCTGCCGCGGGATCTGGTCTTAAAACACAACTATCCCGACCCGTTTAACCCGCAAACCAGGATTGATTTTTACCTGCCAGCCGCAGGCCGTACGCGTCTTGACTTCTTTGACAGTCGCGGGCGGCTGATCCGCAAGATCGATCTGGGACAGGGAGGTCCCGGCTGGCATACCTTTGTCTGGCAGGCGAAAAATCTCTCTTCAGGCCTGTATTTTTATCGATTGCAATGGAAGGATCGTCAAAAAGTAGGGAAGTGTTTGAAAATTAAATAGGGAGCTCGGGCTTATTTTACAGTTAAACCAGTTCAACAGGAATTTATTAAAGAACAGAAAGGCCCATGACAGGAATACATTACATGACAAAACAGCGGGGCAAAGTGCTCATCAGCCTGTTTGTGGTTCTCTTCTTTGCGGCCTGTGGTAAACGGGATTCCGAACAACAAGAAAATACAGGATTAACGTACTGGTGCGCCACCAATCCGCAGGAATACAGGCTGGCTAAAGAGCTGGTGCAACAATGGAACCGGATGCACAAACACATACCGGTTAAGCTGCAAACCTTGCCTGCCAGCCAATCTTCAGAGGAGGCGCTGCTGGCTGCCATTGCAGGTAATACGACTCCGGATATTTGTTCGAATATGTGGCCGGGGGCCATGGATGAATATATTTCGGCCGGTGGCCTGGTGCGCTTGGATACCTTCCCCGATTTCTGGACCTATGTTCTGGAACGCCTGTCCAAAGTACAGTTACAAACTTTCAAGGCTAAGGATGGGGGATATTATCAGCTACCCTGGAAGACCAATCCGATCATGGTGTATTACAATAAACAGATTTTTCGGAAGGCGGGCGTAAAAGCGCCGCTGGAAACCTATTCGCAATTTTTAAAGGCAGCGGCAAAAATCGTGCGCGATTTTGATGGCGATGGCCAGGTGGACCACTGGATGCTCTATCGCGACATTAAGCCCATCTGGTGGCAGCGCTTGTTCGATTTTTATCCCTTTTACATCTGTGCTTCGGGAGGATTGACCCTGTTTAACGGAGATAGCCTGGTGTTCAACAATCAGGCCAGCGTTCAGGTCTTTCGTTTCTTCCAGACCATGTATCAAAAGGGATACATGCCCGTCACACAATTCCAGGGCGATCAATTTTTAGCGGGAAAACTGGCCACGCAAATTTCCGGCCCCTGGCTGCTGGCCTACATTACCAAATTTGCAACACAGGGTTTTGAATATGGCATCATGCCTATTCCTCGACCGGATGATTATCGGGGACCGGTTTACACTTACGGCGATCCCAAAAATATTTCCATTTTTAAGACGACGCGATATCCCCGACAGGCCTGGGAATTTGCTAAATGGCTGATTTCGCGGCATGCAGACTTACGCCTGCTGGAAATCTGTGATCAAATTCCCATGCGCAAAAATTTGTTGGCTGATTCTACCTTTGCTGCTTATTTTAAACAGAAACCGCAAATGACGCTTTTTGCCCGCCAGGCGCCTTTTACACGCGGTGTGGATGGCGTGGCTGATCTAAAAGAAATTTTTAACGCCATTTCACAGGAATATGAGGCCTGTGTTATCTACAACAGGCGCTCTGCTGAAGAAGCGCTTCAAAGAGCGGTTAAACGCGTACTGGTGATCAGGGAGTGGAACCGACAATGATAGGCCATCTAAAACAGCGGATTAAAAAGAGCGAACGATTGGGCTATGTGATGAGTTTGCCTTACATAGTCTATTTTATGCTCTTTGTCGCTTTTCCCCTGGGATTCTCTTTTATTTTAATCTTTCACAAATGGAATGTCATTACGCCCATGCGCTGGGTGGGCCTGAAGAATTTTTACCGCCTGTTTCATGACGTGGAATTTTTGCGGGCCATTTACAATACGGTAGTCTTTCTGATAATTCACATCCCCCTGCAAATTATTTTTGCCCTGGCCATTGCCATCCTGTTAAATCAAAAGATTAAACTGCGCGGCTTTTTCAGGGCTGTCTTCTTTATGCCGGTCATCGTCTCCGGCGTGGTGATTACCATCTTGTGGCAGCAGTTGTACGGCTATGAAACCGGCCTGCTCAATTTATTGCTTTCGGCACTGGGATTACCAAAGGTACCCTGGATCAATGATCCCTCGTGGGCTATGCCTTCCATTGCCATTATGGCCACCTGGAAGAATGTGGGTTTGTACATTGTGCTTTTTCTGGTCGGACTGCAAAACATTCCGGCCTATTTGTATGAGTCGGCGGAACTGGACGGCGCCACAAGCTGGCAAAAGTTTCGTTACATTACTGTGCCAGCCTTAAACAGCACCATGGTGCTGGTGGTCATTTTATCGACCATTGGCGGCTTTTCCCTGTTTATTGAACCGTTTGTCATGACCGGCGGCGGGCCGATGAACAGCACGCTTTCGGCCATGCTTTACATCTACAATCAGGCTTTCTATTTTGGACACATGGGCTATGCCGCCACTCTGGGCTTCTTTTTTGCCTTTATTATTTTGATTGTGGTTTTGATCCAGAAACGTATTGTGGAGAATAGATGAATATGAAGCGTTTTTACATTTATTTGATCTTAACGGTGGCAGGCATTACTTTCATCTATCCCTTTTTGTGGATGATTGCCGCCAGTTTAAAACCGGAAACGGAGATTGGCGCCATTGGTCTGTGGTCGCAACATTTTAATCTGGAAAGCTACCGCCTGGTGGTGCAGAAAATTCCCATCTGGCGGGCCTTGCTGAACAGCGTTTTCGTTTCGTTTTGCGTTACGGTGTCGGTCATCTTTTTTGGCTCCATGGTTGGGTACGCTCTGTCCCGCTTAAATTTCTGGGGACGCAACTTGATTTTTGGCGTCATTCTGTTTACCATGGTCATTCCGTTTCAGATTACGCTTATTCCCATGTACATTTTAATGGTGAAATTCGGATGGGTCGATACCTACCTATCGCTGATTGTGCCGGGCATGATTACGGCGTTTTCCATTTTGTTGTTCCGGCAGTTTTTTCTGGACATACCGCAGGATTTAATCGATGCCGCGCGCATCGACGGCTGCA
>NZ_JBSMDE010000083.1:0-38109 GCF_056497305.1 Caldithrix sp.
ATTTTCACGATAACTTTGAACGATGGAGAGATATTCGCGGCCTTTAACTTTTTTTGTTTTAAGATGCATACCACACACCTCGAATTTCAGAACAGCTATTGCAAATATAATAATATTCTCCCTACTATTCAAGTTTTTTTAATAAAAATAGAAAAGAAAAATATGAATATTTTGTGGCCGATAAATAAATAGTAACATATTAAATTATTAATATATTACCATATTAGGTACATTGGATTAATAAGAGAAAATACGAGATTCGCTCACAGAAGAATACGAGAAATAGTTGTCCCTACACTTTGTCCAGATTCTGGATTTTTGAAATCTATAAACTGTTAATAAATAATATGTTAAGTCATTTTGAAAAATCAGGATTTAGCCATTTACTGTCAAAGATAGGAAAAAAATTCGCACGCTAATGCGCAATATCTTACTAAGGAAGTACTCTAAGGCAGCAAAGCGGCACAAGTCGCTCCCCCTTCCCTTTATTAAAAAAGAGAAGGGGGCCGGGGGGTTAGGATCTTTAACAAAAAAATTTTCGCATCCCGCTAAGCGGGATTATAAGTTTTGAAGGAAGTATTCTAATACACTGTTTATTAAGCAGGCCACCTTGTTTTAACTAAAAAAGGGATAGCCCTTTTCAGGACTACCCCTCTAATCTGGAATGGATGGAAAAACTATTTCACCAGAATCATCTTTTTCACTTTGACTCCAAAATCACCTTCCAGACGGTAGAAATAAACACCGGAAGAAACTTTGGCGCCGGCTTCATTGGTAGCATTCCAGACAACCTGATGTTTACCTGGCTGCATTACGCCATTAACCAGGGTTTTAACCTTTTGACCCAACATATTGTAAATGGTCAAGGTTACATGACTGGCTTTAGGTAAGGCGTATTCAATAGTAGTAGTCGGGTTGAATGGGTTTGGATAGTTCTGAGCCAGATCGAACTTGGTTACCACGGCTTCGCTACCCTGGTCAATAGCGGTAGAGAAGTCAAATACCGAAGTCGGCAACGTGTTGACATAGACACCTACCTTATCGCCAGGCCACCACCAGACATTAATACCTGGTTTGTCATCTCCAGTAAAGAACATGTAGATTTTACCATCGATAACCTGTTTGTTAAAGACCAGATTTCTTTCGTCACGGTTGGCGGTTTTAGTGATGTTGTACGGTTTACTGAACTTATTATTGGTCACATCATAGGCAACCGCAAACAGGTCGGTGTAGCCCAGGAAACGTCCATCTTCGTACGTTTCACCCCACATTTCATAGCCCTGAGTCCAGCCGATGTAGAACATATTATTATCTGCATCGTAGGCCATAGTTGGGGCATGAATGTTAGTACCGCGGCTACGGCAGGTCAGGTTGCGGTATTCCCAACCTAAATCACCTGTGCTGCCAGCCAGTGAGTAAGCAACAACCTGTACGCCAGTACTGGCGCTCCAGTGCAACAGACGTTCTTTCATATCACCGCCAAAATACAGGGTTTCGCCTGTGCCATATCCCGGATATGGATTCCGTTGATGATAGACTTCGGCCGTATCCATCCAGAAAGTGGCTTCAAACACGACGTGCAGGTTACCGTCTTTGTCATACATTGCTGCATTGAACTGGTTAGGACGGGCATTGATGGAGTCTGGTGCCAGCAGTTCGCCAAAACCGGTTACATCGTAAGTCAAAGTGCTGTCGCCTACACCCGGTGTGTTATCGGGCCAGGTCTGACCATAATCAAAGGATTCGGCAACAAAGACATCACGGCCCTGATCCTGGCCGACCAGCGCTACCAATCCACCAGGACCTGCAGCTACGCTACCGCCAAATGGATCAAAGTAAACCGGAAATCTCATAGACTGGAATCCAGGTGTGTTCTTGTTGCCAAAGAAGACTGGTTCATTAAAACTGATGCCGCCATCATCCGAGTTCAGGTAGGTCCAGCCCTGTCCCCAACCATCATAAGCGATCCAGTGAATCACACCGGCTTCATCTACAACAAAGCGAGATGTTAGTAGTTCAGCCGGATTGCTATGACCCAAATCAGCGCTAAAGAAGTTCAGAGAATCGAACTGCGCAGAACCAGGTGCCGTTTCTTTGTACAGGAAGCAGCCCAGGCCCCACCAGCCATAGTAACCCCAGGCAATCACCGGATCGGTAACGGAAATAAGCAGGGAGCCATCGGCGCCCATACCAATGTTGCCATTACCTGCGCGTCCGCGCAAATCGGTATTAATGCCATCGGTTACATTCTGATAACGAGCCATAATAGCATCCACTGAATCCGGATGCTGATCACTCCAGTTGTAGGTAATGTGCACTTTTTTATTAGAAGGATCGACATAAATAAACTGATTCAGATTGTCATAATAGTGCATCCAGTCAGCGGTGGTTTCGTCAACCATCTGGCCGGGTGTTTCGCCCTGAGCGAATTTACTGACCGGCATT
Organism: Caldithrix sp.; assembly: GCF_056497305.1. Classification (NCBI taxonomy): domain Bacteria; kingdom Pseudomonadati; phylum Calditrichota; class Calditrichia; order Calditrichales; family Calditrichaceae; genus Caldithrix; species Caldithrix sp. The sequence continues at coordinate 2,446 of NZ_JBSMDE010000083.1, forward strand.
TCGTAAACATAAACTCCTACTTTTTCTCCAGGCCACCACCAGACATTGATGCCCGGTTTTTCATCGCCTGTAAAGAACATGTAAATTTTACCGTCGATAACCTGTTTATTGAACACCAGGTTTCTTTCATCAAAATTTGGGGTTCCGGTTAAATTCATTGGAGGTGTCCAGACACCGGTATCGATATCGTACATGGCGGCGTAAATATCCGTGTAACCTAAATAACGATCTTCTACCCAATCCGCCCAGGCATCAGAGCCCTGGATCCAACCTAAGTAGAGTTTATTATTTTCAGCATCGTAAGCCAATGTCGGAGCATGAATGTTGCTCCCACGGCTCCGGCAGGTCAAATTACGATATTCCCAACCTAAGGTTGGCTGATTTGTTGGAGCGATGGAATAAGCGGCCACCTGTAATCCGGAAGTCGGGCTCCAGTGCATTAATCGTTCACGATACACACCGCCATAGTAGAGAACGGTGTCGCCGTGCATGCCATCGCCATTCAGATAACCCGGATATGGATTGCGTTGGGTGTAAACCTGAGCCGTATCGAACCAGAATGTGGCTTCAAAAACGACGTGCAGATTACCGTCCTTGTCATACAGGGCATCATTAAACTGATTGGGACGGGCATTGACCGAATCCGGCGCCAGCAATGGACCAAAACCGGTCACATCATAAGTCAAAGTACTGTCGCCGACATTTGGCGTGTTATCTGGCCAGGTTTGACCATAGTCAAATGATTCAGCAACATACACGTCACGTCCTTGATCCTGACCAACCAGAGCAACCAGGCCACCGGGGCCGGCAGCAACTCGTCCGCCAAAAGGATCGAAGTAAACCGGGAATCTCATGGACTGAAAACCAGGCGTATTTTTGTTACCAAAGAAGACCGGTTCGTTGAAACTGATACCACCGTCATCCGAGTTCAGGTAGGTCCAGCCCTGGCCCCAGCCATCGTAAGCAATCCAGTGAATAACACCAGCCTCATCCACGATGAAACGCGAGGTCAGCAACTCAGCCGGATTGCTGTGACCTAAATCGGCGCTAAAAAAGTTTAAAGAATCGAACTGCGCAGAACCGGGCGCCGTCTCCTTGTAAAGGAAGCAGCCCAGGCCCCACCAGCCGTAATAACCCCAGGCAATCACCGGATCGGTTACAGAAATCAACAGAGCGCCATCGGCTCCCATGCCAATGTTTCCATTACCGGCACGACCACGAATGTCTGTAATAACGCCATCGGTTACATTCTGATAACGAGCCATAATAGCATCTACTGAATCCGGATGCTGGTCGCTCCAGTTGTAGGTGATGTGGACTTTTTTTGTACCGGGATCAACATAGATGAATTGGTTGAGGTTGTCGTAGTAATGCATCCAATCAGCGGTTGTTTCGTCTACTTTTGTACCCAGTGTCTGGGCAAAAGAGAAGGCGACGAAAAGGGTTAAGATAAACAAGATTGAAGCAAATTTGCTCATACTGTCCTCCCATAATTAATGGACTTGTGGTTAATTAATTGAGATAAAAAACATATTATCTTTTTCTCTTTTCACCTCCTTTCATGATAACTATTTTAATGCCACCTTCTTTAGTTCATTTTCACTAAAAACTTTCTCTAAAATATTAATTAAGAATGTAATTGTCAAGAAGTTTTTTCAATCCATGATAAATACTTCGACTTCTACCTTCTTCTTTCTTCCAGTGAAAACCGGTAACACGTTGCCCTTAATAGGTTGGTTATCAATTTTAATGATTATTCTTTTTTTTTGCAAATACTCCGTTCGTTTTAGGTAGATATGGTAATCCACCTCCCGAAACCGGCGCACAACCTTAACTTCGTCCCATTCCGATGGTAATACTGGGTCAATCAGTAAACCACGATAGGTAGGGCGAACGCCCAATAAATAATCGTAAACCACACGATACATCCAGGCGGCTGTGCCTGTTTGCCAGGAATGGCTGGCCTGTCCGGCTGTAGAATCATGCTCATCACTGGTAATGTATTGAGGATAAACATAGGGCTCAGTTTTAAAAATGTGAGATGGAATGCGTGATGGCAACAACTTTTTGTAATAATAATAAGCACGATCCCCATTTCCCATCATACATTCGGCCATAATCAACCAGGCAGTGGGATGGCAAAAAACGGCTGCATTTTCTTTTTTACCAGCTACGCATCGTGTGACAAGGCCAATTTTGGGATTAATTTTGCGAAAGGCCGGAGCACAAATTTTGGGGCCTTCTTCCGAATCAAGCCGATCCTTAACAGTATTTAAAGCTTTTTGAAGTCGTTCGGAATCGGGTAATTGGGCAATAACCGCCCAGCTCTGGGTATTTAAAAAGATCTGTCCGAATTCACAGGATTTTGATCCTATTTTTGTGCCATTGTCTCCAAAAGCCCTCAAGTACCATTCTCCGTCCCAGCAATGTTTTTCAACGCTCTCTGTCAATTGTTTAATCAGTAGGGCTGTTTCCTTGCTATTTTGCTTCAGATTCAGATGGTCCAATAATTCCTTTAATTCCTTTAAAAGGGCGATATAGAACATAGCTCCCCATACACTCTCACCACCATCATTGCCGCCAATGTAATCCAGTGTATCATTCCAGTCGCCTCGACCAAAAAGAGGTAGCCCATGTTTACCAAGATTGCGTTTAATAAAATGCAGTACCGCCATCATGTGATCAAGGATAGTAAATCGTTCTTCTGTATCAACGAACTTTTCTCTGTGCAGAAGAATGTTAAAATCACCCGTTTCTTTGGTATAATTGGTCACCGCTAAAATAAACCAAACCGGATCGTCACAATGTTCGGTAGTCTCTCCATTTCCATCACCATAAAAGTGATGGTAAACGCGGCCGTCCTTAAACATCTGCCTGGCCAGTAGATAGATGCGTTTTCTGGCCCGTTGCGGATAGGCCATGGTAATTGCGATGGTGTCCTGAGCGGTATCTCTGAAACCATAACCTCGGGCAATGCCCCAGTAGTAAAAGCTGGCTACGCGTCCTACCTCAAAAGCCACCTTTGCCTGGTAAGGCGTCCAATAGTTCATAAAAATGTTAAACTCCGGGTCCGGAGAATACACTTGGGTGTGTTTAAAAAAGGACTGCCATGATTGTTTCACTTGATTCAGAGTCATATCAACCCAGGTACGATCCTGATATATTTTCAGAATGTTTTCTTTTTTTTGTTCAAAATCCGTTTTGGGAATCACTCCCAGCAGAAAATGAAGCCGTTCCTTTTGCCCGGGTTGCAGTTCCAGTTCCGTATACAGGGCTCCAACCACATTACCGAAATCCCTATCTTGAGAACTGAATTGATCATTGACAATGGCCTGGGGATGGGATTCATTGGAATAAAAACCCAGAAAATTTTCCCGCGAGGTTTCATATTTTAACACAGGATGATTTACAGTAAAAAAAGCCCATTGATCCCACTCTTTGTTTTCCTGGAATTGTGTAGAGCTATTCTGCGTGACCCAATAGGTTTTGGTAGCAAATAGGGTGTTGAGGTCTTTATCAAAATAAACGCGATTAAAATGTTGGTCATCACACTGATTGATTAAATCGATCAAGGCATGTCCTAATGCAAATTCCACATAGCCGATAATCGCCAGACGTCGTTTTTTATTGGAATTATTTTTTAACCTGACAGCCCATATTTCGAGAGTCTCTTTAAGGGGCACAAAGTAGGTAACCTTGCTCTGAATGTCGTTTACTCTACTTTCTGCCCGTGTATAACCAAATCCATGAATAACACGATATTTTTCACGAAATTTGCCTACCGGTTGCCAGGTTAAGCTCCAGTATTCCCCGGTGTCCAGGTCCTTTAGATAAATATATTTCCCGGGTCGGTCCGGCGGCACGTCATTAATTCGATAGCGCGTAATCCGGCCGTGCAACGGGCTTTTAATATAGGAAAAGCCGCCTCCATTATTAGAAATCAAGGCGAAATAGTTGCCATTCTGCAGGTAATTAATCCATGGGGTGGGGGTTTCCACATTTTCAATAATAAATTCTTTGCCATCTTTACTAAAATGTCCAAAATCCATCAAACAGCTTCTCCAATTCAATACTGCATTGAAAGCAAGAACAATATATTTATTTATTTGTTTGTTTTCAAGAAAAATATTCTAAAATTTAAATTAAATCCACCATTCCACTCCAAAAAATATTTCCTAATCCTTCAATAAAAAGACCTTTAATGAAAGATTGTTTTAATTGTAGGTCAAAATTTCCACCCCGCCTGGCGGGATTTGAACTGACAAATCGCCCTTTTTAGAGTAGCTCTATTAAAAATTCGTGGCCAGAATAAACAGGTCTGGGGCTGCACCTTGTTCGTTCCCACATCCTGCCCCCCCTTCTTAAAAAAATAATTCGTAATTTTTAATTTAAATTACTTCTTTGCCTGTCCGGCTGCCACGGCCAGACGGGCCTGTCCCCGAGAATCGGGATTTCCGCTTCGCTCCAACCGGCTGGATAGCCGTCCAGACGGGCCTGTCCCCGAGGATCGGGATTTCCGCTGCGCTCCAACCGGCGGCCAGACCTGTCAGGCTGCGCTTTGCCAGACTGACGGGCCTGTCCCCGAGAATCGGGATTTCCGCTTCGCTCCAACCGGCTGGATAGCCGTCCAGACGGGTGTTCTCCGTGGTTATTAAATCCCTGAGGAAATGTTTTTACTGCCTTAGAAACCTGTTTAAGCTTAATCGAAGTCCCAACATAGGGTTGCAACTTCTCAATCAAGACCAGAACAGTTCCCCAAAAATCTGACCTGAATGATGCATCAGCAAAATGCAATAAATGCGTTCTCGAAGATCAGAGCGGAACGATATCACTCTTTTTGATCAGAACCACCTTAAAAAACTCATTCAATATTAAGGAAGCCGCCCCCATGGCAACGGAATAACGCCCGTGCATGCTGGTGGTAACCTCCAGATTGGCATGCACAAGATTTAAAGTAATCATTTCGATTTCTTTGTTAATGGGTTCTACAACAACCGGCCCGAGCTCCGAAATATCTCCGGCGATCACCAGTTTTTCCGGGTTGATCAAACCAATTGCCGGCGCAATATTCTGTCCGATGTGATGCCCCAGAATATTAAAACACATCCTGGCTACAGAATCCCCTTCCTGGGCTGCGTCAATCACTTTGTAGATATCCAGTTTGTCCAGATTGTCTGCATATTTTTTTAATATCATTCCTTCGTGCAGGCGATTGCGCAACGAGTTAATAACCGTAGTCAAATTGGGCAGATGAACGTTTAATTCCCCGGCGCAAAAATTTGCTCCATGGTACAATTCACCGTTAAGCACCAGTCCGATTCCCATTCCGCCCACATTGCAATCCCATTCCACCAGAACGATGATAAAATTCCTGGCATCCTGTGCCGACCCAACCCATTTTGCTCCAATGGCCGCTGCATTAGCATTATTTTCCACAACAATAGGGTAAGGGAATTTTTTGGCTAACATCGATTTAAGTGGAATATTCAATTGTTGGGTGATATCGGTTTCCATGACAATGCCATTCTGAGCATCGACAACGCCGGCCACAGCCACACCCATCCCCAATACATCATCTTTTTTAATGCGCGCTTTGCTCAGAGTTTCCTGCACCGTTTGTTCTACCTGGTTAATAATCTCTTTAACCTCATTTGTTTTTTTGGTTTTAAAGACATTCTGGTACACACTCTCGCCATTAAGCTTTAGCACCACTGTGGTAATTTCCCCCAATTCCACGTCAACGCCTACCACATAAGCGGCATCCTGATTCAATCCCCACAGGTAAGGGCGTTTTCCTCCTTTATCGGTCGATTCGCCCTTGCCCAGATTGACGATTAAATTTTTAGCTTTGAGTTCTTTTAAAATATTGGAGATGGTCGAAGGGCGCATGCCCGTTATTTTAGCCAGTTCAGCCCCGGAAATCACTTTATTTTCCCGGATTAAATTTAACACCAGCCGGGCATTAATATCTTTGATTAGTCGAATATCACCTGTTTGCATAATGACCTCTATTTCATGTCTTTCCATTCGTAAAAATAAGCGCATTGATATTTTTTATTTTCTTTGCCATCAAACACGGCAAAATCGGCTGGGCCGTAAATGGAAGCGGCCCCGAATTCGCCTTCTTTGTTCAGCGCATACATTTTAAGATTGAAATCGGGCAGCCCTTTTTTATTTTTCAGATTTGGCAATTTTGCGTGGTCAATAACGCGTTTAAGAACTTTTTTGCAAGCCTCTTCAGGGGAATAGCCCTGTCGCATGAATTCCACCACCTGATAGCTGGACAAATTTTTAAGATTTTCTTCGCCCCGGCCGGTTGAACCGGCAGCCCCAACCTCGTTGTCCACATACAGGCCCGCGCCAATAATGGGGCTATCTCCCACGCGACCTGGAATTTTAAAAGCCAGGCCGCTGGTCGTGGTAACGCCAGAGATATTGCCCTGCAAATCCAGCCCCAGACAGGTAATGGTTCCCGTAATGTTAAACATTTTGCGGTATTTTTCCGGGATTTTTTCCATGGGAGGCAAAAACCAATCGTCTTTATCACTCAGGCTTTCTTTCCAGTAGAGCCAGATGGTGCGGGCTTCATCGGTTAATAAATCCTCTTCTTTAAATCCATGGGCCCGGGCGAATTTTAAAGCGCCCTCTCCAACCAGCAGTACATGGTCTGTTCGTTCCATAACCAGCCTGGCTACCCTGGATGGGGTTTTGATATTTCTTAAAGCGGCAACGGCGCCGGCATTGTGCGTAGGCCCGTGCATCACACAGGAATCGAGTTCTACAACGCCTTCTTCATTAGGCAACCCCCCATAACCAACCGAATGGTCGTTAGGGTCTTCTTCTACAATGTTTACCCCGGCAATCACGGCATCAAGGGCATCCGCTCCCTCGAGCATCATTTTGGCTGCCTTTTGTGTAGCCCGCAAACCGTTTGCACTGGAAACGACTACTACTTTCCCTTTAGGAGCATAAAAGGAATGGGGAGCTGCTTTTAACAACTTGCCTTTCAGGAACGTACCACTCAAAGCCGTTAAAAACGTATTCTGTAAAAACAAACGACGTTTCATACATCTTTCTCCTTATTCTCAATAAATTAACGTAATTTTTATAGTTTGTTCATATTTAAAAAAAATACAAAACTAATCCTGATATTGCAACCATCATCGGCTTTAATTCCAAAATTTTTAATCATTAATCCATGGTAGTTTAATAAAAATCCACGAAATTTACCTCCTAACATGAATTAATGTTGTGTGTTTTAAATAGAAGCCAATAGCTTTTCCGATGGCATTCAGTGGTCTTGACTTATCCAGGTCGTCTCAAAGCTATTTACTCAAAACCAATTTACGCCACTTCACCAAACTGGGGGCATCGGGCGCTGTAAAACGAATATTCAAAAAATAGACAGCGCTGGCCACCTGCGTACCGCTGTCGTTGGTACCGTCCCAGCGAAAAACATGAAAGCCCCTGGGCAACCTGCCATTGATCAGATTTTTGATGTGCTTTCCCTGAACATCAAAAATATCGGCTTCTACAGTCGTAAATTCGGGAACGAAGATGCGGATGGTGGTTTGTCCGTTAAAGGGATTGGGATAATTCGGATAGACAACATATTTTTCCGGTAAACGACTGCGCCCCCATTGTTTAAAATCTATGGCTGTCAAATCGCGATGGTACATTTCAAATTCATAAATTCGGCTGGCATTATCAGAACCCTGATCGGTCACCAGCAGGCGCACCTGTTTTGTCCTTACTGCTTCTGGCAGGGCATGGTAGGTTACGTTTCCTTCTTCAGTTTGTGGATTGTTGTTTACGGTAACCAGAGATTTCCACTGGTTTGCGGAATCCGGAATCTGAATCTGAAAGGCTCTGGTATTTTGCGAAGGATTGTCGCCATGGCCAGGATCTCCCTCGGGCGCCTTACCAGCTCCTGCGTGGCGAACGATGAAGTAATTCACCTGCTGCGTATCGGCAAACGTAATGGTCAGCCAATCGTTTCCCCCGTTGTTACAGCACCATTTGGTCTGCAGAGAACCATCGACCGCCTTTTCTGGTTTTTCATTTGTGTTGCAGTAGCAATCGGCTGTCACCGATTCGTAATTCAACGCCAGATTTAATTCATCCTCACCGGGTTCAAAATTATTCACGGCCACAACGACCGGCTCGGCAGGTGGGAGAATCTGGTTCACATCGCTGGCCTGGATGAGAAATTCTCCATTGTCAGAGGCTGTAAACCAGACCTGGGCTACCCCATCTTTTACATGCAATTTCAGAGGATTTTGCCAGGTCTGTTGATCCAGCGAGAACAGGGCATTTTGCTCCGCACAACGGAGTTCGATCCAGCTGTCGCTTTGAGGTACCGGCAACCCTGTTTCGTCCACCAGATCCAGACGCAAGGCAATGTTTTGATTGGTCTGAAACACACGATCACCGGGTGCGCTTAGCAAGATTTTGGTTGGCTTCCAGGAAGCAATGTCTCCCCAGCCGCTCAAATAGGAAGAGACGCGCCAATATCCGCCATTACCATCGCTTTCTACGGGCCGGATATTTTCAATCCAGTACGATATATTATGAAGGCCACCTGGCAATTGATTGGTAACATCGAGAATAACCGGGTACACAATATCGCCCGGACACCAGCCGCTGCGAGACAGGTCCGAAGACCAGGTATCCCCCCAGCGTCCAGATTGTGGATTGCGATCTCTAAAATTCCGACAATCGTCTCGCCAGGGTCTAAAGCGCAATATTTCCTGACCATCTACAGCAATCACATTATCTTTTGTCACAAATTCATCGCCACCAGACCCGCGATAGGCATGACCCGAGGTGTAATAGGTCAACATAATTCTCTCCCGGCTTTCGGGAATATGCACCTCCACATCCGGCGAATCGGCAGCCACAGATGCCCGCGTTAAGCCCCAGGAATACAAAGTACTCTGCGCCCAATTCGGATTTTGCATGGAATCGTCCTCAGAATAAAGGAGTTCAAAATCGACCACCCAACCATTGGCCACCCAGGTATCAACAAAAGCCAAAATGGTTCGCTCACCCTGTAAAAGAGGTGCCAGATCGCTAACATCCAGAGTCAGGTCCGAATGTCCGCCAAAGCCGGTAATAAATTTTAAAATTTCTACGTTCGGTCTTCCAGGAATTTCCAGCATGATCGAACCAGCCCGATCCCAGGGATCGCCATTGGAATCGACGATCAAATGGGCCACAATTTTTACGGGATTGCTGAATTGCGGCAGAGTAACTTGACGAGCAATAATCCGACCGTTGTCTCTTTCCACGATGGAATCGGGATCAGTCTGAATTCCGCCCCCAAAATGGATGAAGTTTTGTTCAAATATTTTTGAAGATGTCGATTGAGCCGAAATATTAACGAAAAACAAAAAAATGAAAACCGATAAATAGCGTAACATGATTTTTTACTCCCTCTTTGTACATAGTCATCGATGGCTTTTTCAATTTTTCAGGAAGAAGACTGCTAACATCTCTTACAGCCGTAAACAATAACAATTCTTGCCTTTCCATTTACCAGGGTTTTAAACTGCGCACACGGATTATTTTTGTGCCTGACCGGCCTGAACATTCATTTTTCTTCCATAATCCAGGCGGTTGTCTGTGGTAACCGTAGGAAAAGGAGGCACAACCAGGGTATAGGGTAAATTAGTGTACGTAGCCACCATATCTATTCGCGTTAGCTTGATCTTGTTAAATTCTTTTGTGTTAACAGCAATTACATCGCTGTATTTTGCTTGCAGGCTGTCAATGTATGGATTGAAATAATCTTGCAGCACAGGAATCATCCGTTTTTGAAAGGTAGTATCGGCGATGCCCCACTTTTTCATCAACTGTTTTTTGTAATAATAGGCATTAAAACTGTCCTTCCACATTTGGTAATTGCGCTGCACAACGTTGATCCTGTCAAACCCTTCCTGATAGGCAATTCTGGTCAATTCACGATCTCTAAGTAAATCCATGATGGCGAACTGCAATTGCTGCGCAAACCGCCTTGCTGGAAAACCTTTTGTTCGAAAAACCAGAGGATGGGTGGCCATAAACTCCATTAAATTACCAACCGTGTAAGTTTTGCCATTCACTTTAAAGACAGGCGCGTCTTTCATTTCTTTTAGCCTGGGCTCGACCTCGCTGAACTTATCTTCAATTTCCCCTTTATTCCAATAGAGTTTTTTTAATTCTTGTTTTTTTTCCTCTGGGGTTTTTATGTAGACCGGACCGAGCAACTCCGTCAGGTGTAAAAAGTTATTGCGATCGAACACGATGGACTTCCCTTTCATCACCTGACGCACGTATTGAGCAAAATACTTTTCAGCTTTTCTTTTTGTTAAATTTTCAGAAATATTAAACCATGTTTGATCGGCCTGGCTTTGCGTAATGATCGGATACCGCCTCCATCCATCGACTTTGATCAGCAGATAATCATTTTTGCCCACTTTAATCGGGGGCAGAACTTCCCCTTTCAGGATACGCCTGGTAAATAAAGCATCGAGCACGGGGTCCGGCTCTGTGCTGCTGTATTGAATTTTTCTGTGTGGTAGCCTGGTGAGCCCGATATTGCGCTGTAAAATTTCTTCAAATTGGGTGGTATCTTTGGCAGCTTCATTGAACAATTGCCAGGCCAACGCGCTGTCCTGCAAATTTACATAGGAAATGTTGTAATGTCTGTCAGCCCAGGCAAAATATTTGATCACTTCACTGGAATCAATTTTCACCTTTTTGCTGGCTTTTTCATAATACAACCACTGGCGCATGGCCTGCTCTTTTCGGCCCTGCAGATGTTTTTGAATCAATGGATCATTGATAAAGTCGTTGTCCTCACCCGCTTCCAGAGCCAGCAGTTTCTCGGCAATAAGTGAATTCAAAATAATTTTTTTATCGATATTGTAGTTGGTCCGGCAGTAGGGAGGCCGAATGGTCATCTCAGCCCTACGGATAAATTCGTTTTTGGAGATGGTTTTAGGGCCAACCTTAACCAGAATGATCTCTTTAGGTTGCTCTATTTTATGCTGACAGGCTAAGGCCAGCAAGAATATGATCAATAAAAATAACAGGCTTCCTGTTTTTAAGCGCTTCAATGAATCTCCCTGAATTTTAATTTTACGATTTACGCTATTTTACTCAAAAGTTTTTTCTGAAGGATTTTCCAAAATTTGATTTTCCTCATTTAAACGCCCGTATTTAGTTCCGGCTCTACTGGTCTTTCTCCCGCAGAGCGGCACCAGCCCTCCCCCACTGGCCCCCTCTCCCCGAAAACCGGGAGAGGGGGAACTTTTTAAGCCGGTGTAAGGGATTCTTCATCCCGATGAATCGGGATCAGAATGACACGTGGGCACAGGCCCCCTTGCCCTTGCTTCCTGTCCCTTGTTCTACTTGATAATAGCAAACTTGCCCATTACTTCCTTGCCGGTTAAATGGGATTTTACATGATAGATGTAATAACCGGCTGCCACGTCCAGACCTTCCCTGGTCTTTAAATCCCAGAACGCTGTGCCATTGGCTTCTGAGTTCAAATCCCAATCGTTTTGACGCGTTGACGTGGCATTATTGACTTCGATTTGATCCACAAAAATTCCACTTACCGTAAAAATTTTAATCGTACATTGCGCCGGGACATGAGTAAACATGAGGCGTCTTCTTTGACTAAGTTGCCAGTTAGAAACATTGGTTTCAAAACGATCGGTAGCCACGTATGGATTAGGCACCACGTGTATTTGATCCATCTCTTCATTTAATTTTTGGGGATCAACGCCCTGAACGCCATGGACTGTAAAAGAAATGGTATCGTTCTGGGTAAAAGGCCGTTGAAAGGTAACATGGAATACATCACCGGGTTGCGGTAAATCGGCTTCCGTTTCACAATCGTGAAAATCCAGCACAAAGGCCGTAGCCGCCCAGTTACCCTTGCCCAAAAAGCCAATGCTGTTCGTAACGCCTACAACCACCTGGTCTTTTAGAATATCAAACTGGCCATTACCATTCAAATCGTGGGCGATCATTTCCATAATCACATCTTCGCCGTTCTCATCCTGGACCGAGCGATTCACCACGTAAAAATTGAATGACTGGCCGGGGATGTAATCGGATTTGGTGTACACCACTTCCCGATCTTCTGCCCAAAAGCGTGATTTATTGAATTGACTGGCGTAAGCCGTGTCATTATCGGTAAAAATGATGTCGTAATCATAGGGCAGCATAATAGGCCGGTAGCCTTTTTGTCTCCCTTCGTTGATCAAAACTTTTGGCAGAGTCAGATTCATAGGAGCACTACCTACCACCCAGCCCGTATTCTGGGCATCCAGCTGGGCGGTTTCTACCGGCACATTAAAATGGATTAGCAAGCCATCAAATTGACCTGTGGTCAAATCCTGTCCATAATTTAATAACCAGTTTTCCTTTTTCCCGATGAAATAGTCGTATTGATGATAAACGAAATTGTTGGCAGTGTATTTATTCTTATTTTCGTAATAGATCAGTTTATTATCTTCGGTGGCATCGTAAATTTTAATGGAATTATTTCGGTAAATAAGCCCGAAAGGCACTTTATTCAGATAATCAATGGTATCCACACCAAAAGTCACCTTGTAGGTGTGTTCCTCTTTTAAATACTGGGGCACCAGCAGTTCCACATTTACCTTACCGGTTCCAAACGTTGTTTGATCGGGATCCTTTTCCACATCGGGTTCAACAAAGCCGGCCGCCTTCTGATGGGGTTTGACAATGGCCACGTTTTGAGAGATTTTGCGGACATTCTCATATTCATCTAACTCAATCGTAAAGGTATTTTCTGAAGGCGGAATGCCAGCCCCGATAGAATCGATGCCATAATCATAGGCTACCAACACATAGTAGTAGGTTTGACCATTCTTCACGGTGTTATCTACAAAATAATGCTGTAATCCGCTGTCATCGCCCAGATAATAGCCAATTCCGTTGATCATTCCATAATCAGCAAAACCATAAATGTTATCCACCAGATCGCACTGAAAAATCGGCTTCTTCAAAATTTTTGTGCCATACCCATCGGAGATCACTTCAGCATCCTGTAATTTTTTATCAGTGGCCCGGAACAGTTTGTACCCTTCAAAATCATTCTTGTTTCCGACAAAAGCGTCACGCGTACGCGTATCGGCCAGGTCATCCCATGAAAGGACGACTTTACCATCCATGGGCACCGCACTCAGAGTAGGAGTTAAAGGCGGTTGAGCGAAACGATAATCCGATTCATAGATGACCTGTACAACTTCCTTTAAACGGAACAAGGCCGGCGCTTTGTGTTCCGCTGAATTTAATCCGCCCAGTGCATCATAAGCATGTAATTCAGACATGGAAATACGTTCGGTTCTGCCCTTAAATAGCGGAAACAATCCGGAAGCGAACTGTTCAACAAAGTTACGGGGAACCATCTGCGCTTCATCAAAAACGCCTTCCGTGTTAAATTTGAAGGTAACCTCATCGTTCATCAAGCTCTGTCCATTAGTCCCCCACTCAAAACAATAACGAAAGGAAGTCAATCCCAGCATATCGGATTCGCTAACGTCTGTAGCTGCAAAATTGGGTTCGCAGCCTACTCCTTCAACAAAATCGGGTTTATGGTTACACTCTCCTTCATCCGGGCCATTGTAATTGAGGTCATAGGGCCCAACTCCATCCAGTCCCAGATCATCGCCTGGATCTTCGCCTGGTTCGACGTACCAGCGACCGGTCTCTTTATCGTAGTAAGAGTAAGTGCCATTCCCATTTTTATCAAATCCGTCCTGCCAGTCCTGATCCTCATCCGCATCCCAGTGTTCACGCAGATCGCTCTCTTTTAATTTGTAGTATTTCAGAAAGGCATAAACATCTGTGATGCCATCGGTAGGCCCCACCAGCGCCTGGGCTACATTATCGCGTTGTTCGTCAATAAGACCATCATTATCGTTGTCAATTCCATCAAATGGAATACCCGGGCTTTCTAAAAAGGCCATGCCCAGAACACCGGGTGTGGTGCCGCCGCCCACCGGTATTCCGTCGATATCCCAGGAGTAACACATGTTCAACTCTTTGGTGTAATAGGCAATATCATCGCCGGTTCCTTCTTCACCACCCACCGCATTGTCCATATAAATGCCGAAAAAGTTCTCAGGCAGATCATAATCCGAAATGTTGGAAATATTGTATTCCCAGAAAATGGCATCAGTGGCTGAAGGATTACTCCACTGGAAGCCGCGGACTTCGACACGCACGCCAATTCCACCCCAGGGCAGCCCTTTTTGCACGGTCACATTGGGATTGTAATCCCCAATGCGCACATCCTTAAGGATGGTACCGTCAGCTGCACGCAATCTTCTGGGGTAATACTTTACATAACGAGTAGGCACCAGATATTCCTGATCCTGTGCGTCATTGGCCACAAAGTAACATTCTTGATCGGCTTTCATCACACCACGACCAAAACGGCCATTCCATTCGCCCGGCCATTTTTTGCCATTTTTAGTCGGCCATCCTTCCGGGGGCCAGGAATTGGGAATATTGCTCATAGCCGGATATTCACCAAGCTCATTAAAATAACCGAAAACCGGATACAATCCCCATTCCACTGTTCCAGCTTCATTTTTATCCATGTATTCACGATAGCTGCCTTCGATAAAGTAGAGGGTGTCCACTTTCATATCGGGAGTGATGGTGGCTGGATCTTCAATGGGAATGGTATCATTTTTCAGGTAAACGCGCGCGCCAATCATCAAAGCAATGCCATCGTGCATTTTGGTGCCATCGTAATTATTGGGCCATTTAGAAACATCATAGCCTAAATTACAGCAATTAGACAATTCCGTGGTGTTTCGGAAGAAGAGCAACACCCGATTACCGGTCATCCATCCATAACGTTCGGCAGAGGGATCGCCGGCCGGATCATCCGGACCATCGTAAGGCCGCCCCTGGGCAAATAATAGAGTGAAAGTTGTCGAAAGTATCAACAATGTAGCTAAATTCAGCTTTTTAACCATAAACCTTCTCCTGCAATTGAAAGAATTGGGCCTTTCTGCATTATCTCTGGAGCAACTCTGATTGCCCAGGTGCGAAACGAGTTAAAAAAACGTATATTTTTTAAAAACAACTCCAACTGATCGAATTCAATTAATGGATTATTGAGCCATGCTTATCGTAGTTCAACTCTCCAGAGTCGTTACAAGCGTAAAGAGTTATGCGCTTTATCAACGAAAAATTTTCTTTTGGAAGCCCCTTTGAATGGCTCTTTCGAGCCATAGTTACCCTGGAGAGTAGCGCTACGTCTCCTGTTCTCGCAGATTTTTATACAACTAATAGTGAACAGTGAATAACGAAAATCAGAACTATTAATTGTCTATTATTCACTATTCATTGTTCGCTGTTCGCTATTCTACCATTCAACTAATTAACTATTACACCCTTAACTCTTGCACACATATACTTTTTCGCGCTCGTGTCTGCCAGTGGAGGTTTCGAGCTGAAGCTCGAGTTACGATGTCCTTACAAATGGCATTCGCGCTGTGTACGAGGGGTAAAGATTCCCCATTTTTGCCCTCACCCCCTTGCTCCTTGTCCCTTGTCCCTTGTTCCTTGTTCTACTTGATAATCGCAAACTTGCCCATTACTTCCTTGCCGGTTAAATGGGATTTTACGTAGTAGATGTAATAACCGGCCGCCACGTCCAGTCCTTCTTTGGTCTTTAAATCCCAGAAGGCGGTGCCATTGGCCTCAGAATTTAAATCCCATTCTGATGTGCGATTGCTCACGCTGTTGTTTACTTCGATCTCATCCACCAATACACCGCTGACCGTAAATATTTTTATCGTACATTGAGCCGGCAAATGTGTAAACATAATGCGCCGCCGCTGGCTCAGCTGAAAATTAGCCACATTGGTCTCAAAGGTGTTGGTGGCCACATAGGGATTGGGCACCACGCGAATTCGATCCATCTCTTCATTCAGCTTACGGGTATCGACGGTTTGCGGGGCATGGACCGTAAATCGTACCGTGTCGGTTTGCGTAAAGGGACGCTGAAAGGTCACATGGTAAACATCGCCCGCTTTGGGAAGCTGGGCCTCGCTCTGACAATTCTTAAAATCCAGCACAAAGGCCGTGGCCGCCCATTTCCCCTTGCCCAAAAAGCCGATGCTGTTGGTTACGCCTACCACAACCTCGTCTTCCAGAATATCAAACTGACCATTTCCGTTCAAATCGTGGGCGATCATCTCCATGATCACATCTTCGCCGTTCTCATCCTGTACCGAACGGTTAACTACGTAAAAATTAAAACTCTGATTGGGAATGTAATCATTTTTGGTGTAAATCACGGTCCGGTCTTCGGCCCAGAAACGGGATTTATTGAATTGACTGGTGTAGGCCGTGTCATTATCCGTAAAGATGATGTCATAGTCATAAGGCAACATGATGGGCCGGTAGCCTTTTTGCTGCCCTTCGGGAATGGTAACCGCCGGCAAGGTCAACCTCATGGGCGAAGAGCCCTGAACCCAACCGCTGTTGACTTCATCAAGCTGAGCGGTTTCTACCGGTACGTTAAAATGCACCAGCAGGCCGTCGAACTGGCCGGTCGTTAAATCATTGCCATAGTTCATCAGCCAGTTCTCTTCTTTGCTGTTAAAAAAGTCGTATTGGTAGTAAACAAAGTTATTGCCCGTGTATTTATTCTTGTTCTCAAAGTAAACCAGTTTATTCCCTTCGCTGGCATCGTAAATGCGAAGACCGATATTACGGTAAATCAGACCAAAGGGCACCTTATTTAAAAAGTCGATGGTATCCACATCAAACACCACATAGTATTCGTGACCGGTTTTAATGAACTGTGGAATCAGCAACTCCGGTTCCACCTTGCCGGTGCCAAAGGTATGCTGCTCTTTTTTTTGCACATCAGGCGGCGTGTAACCGGCAGCAAACTGGTGGGGACGCACTATCTGTACGTTTTTGGTAATGCGCCGGATGTTTTCGTATTCATCCAGTTCAATGACAAAGTTGTTTTCTGAGGGCGGAATACCGGAACCGATGGAGTCGATGCCGTAGTCGTAAGCCACCAGCACGTAATAGTAGGTTTTGCCGTTATCCACGGTGTTATCGACAAAGTAGTGCTGAATGCCGCTTTCGTCGCCCAGGTAGTAACCGGCGCCGTTCAGCAGACCGTAATCGGTAAAACCGTAACGGTTGTCCACCAGATCGCACTGAAAGATGGGTTTACGGAAGGTTGGCGTACCATAGCCATCTGTGATGACCAATGGATCAGACATCACTTTATCGGTAGCCCGATACAATTTGTAGCCTTCAAAGTCATTGCGATTGTCCAAAAACGGTTCTCGGGTAAATTGGTCGGCTTTGTCGTCCCAGCTTAAAATCACTTTACCATCCATGGGCGTTGCCGTTAAGGTTGGCATTAATGGTGGCTGGGCAAAGCGGTAATCCGATTCATAGATTTCTTGAACCACTTCTTTTAAGCGAAAGAGCGCCGGCGCTTTATGATCGGCTGAATTAAGCCCGGTTAAGGGGTCGTAAGCGTATAGATTGGCCATGGATATCCGTTCGGTACGCCCTTTGTAAAGCGGGAACAGTCCGGAAGCGAACTGCTCGATAAAATTTTGCGGATTCATCTGGGCATCATCAAAAATACCCTGAGTAAGGCGCATGAACAGCGATTTATCATCCTGCGGTGTGCCCGGTCCACCCAGGCCCGGAATCCAGTCTAATAAATATCGGAAAGAGGTTAAACCAAGCATATCCGATTCGGTCACATCGGTAGCCGCAAAATTGGGTTCGCAACCAATGCCTTCCACATAGTCGGGTTTGTGATTGCATTCCCCTTCATCCGGACCGTTGTAATTTAAATCATAAGGTCCAACGCCATCCAGGCCCACATCGTCACCCACATACTCACCGGGTTCGACCTGCCACAACATGGTGGTGGAATCGAAATAGGTGTAGGTTCCATTGCCGTTCAGGTCAAGGCCATCCTGCCAGTCTTGATCTTCATCGGCATCCCAGTGTTCATGCAGATCGCTTTCCGTTAAATTGTAATAACGCAAAAAAGCATAGAGATCGCTAATGCCATCGGTTGGGCCGACTTTCATGGTGGCCTGATTGTCTCGTTTTTCATCGATTAGGCCGTCATTGTCATTATCAATACCATCGTAAGCAATACCCGGACTTTCCAGGTAAGCAAAACCATAAACTCCGGGTTCTTTGCCGCCGCCCACGTCAGGCACGCCATCAGCATCCCATGTGTAGGCCATATTGAGGTCTTTATTGTAAAAGGCAATATCGTCACCAAAACCTTCACCGCCTCCCACAGCGTTGTCCATTTCGTAACCAAAAAAGACTTCGGGAAGATCGTATTCCGAAATATTAGCCACATTGTATTCAAAAAAGATGGCATCGGCAGCGGCCGGATTGGACCATTGAAAGCCTCTTTGTTCAATACGAATTCCCAGACCGCCCCAGGGGAATCCTTTTTGCACCGTGACGTCGGGACGCTTATCCCCAATTCGTACATCTTTTATGATTTCTCCATTAGGACCATAAGCTCGTCGTGGATAGTAATAGGCTTTTTTATTATTGGGATTGGTGGGCAGCCCTTCCTGATCTTGAGCATCATTAACCACCACAAAGATCTCCTGATCAGCTTTCATGATGCCTCGCCCAAAACGGCCATTCCACTCACCGGGCCATTTGGTTCCATCTTTTGTTGGCCAGCCTTCGGGCGGCCATGAATTGGGAAGATTGCTCATAGCCGGGTATTCATCCAGCGGATTAAAATAACCAAATGGTGGGTAAAGCGCCCATTCAACCGTTCCGGCCGGATTCTTATCCATAAACTCACGATAACTGGCTTCAATATAATAGAGCGTGTCCAGAGCATCGTTGCCTGTGTAGTGGGCGGGGTCTTCCACAGGGAAGGAATCCTGTCGAATGTAAACCCGGGCGCCAACCAGCACCATGATCCCATCCGTCATTTTAGTGCCTTGATAGTTATTCGGCCATTTGGAAACGTCATAACCTAAATTACAGCAATCCGAAAGCTCCGTGGTATTTCTAAAAAACAACAACACATTATTTCCTGTCATCCAGCCATAACGCTCTGCTGCCGGATCGCCGGCCGGGTCATCCGGCCCGTCGTAAGGTTTTCCCTGGGCCAGGAGGGAAAACGGCATAACTATTAAGAGCAGTAAAATTCGTAAAATTTGATGTATCCTCATTTTTACACTACCCTTTTTTTATTTACTTTTTAAAATACAAAACCTATAGAATAAGAATGCGTACCTCCGAGCGTTTTCATATCCCGAAAAGCATAATCGATAATCAATGATTTATTACCTAAAAAGTTAAGGCGCAGCCCAAAACCCATGCACAAACCATATTGTGAATCAACCATAAACAACCCTTTGTAACCAGCCCTCAAACTAAATTCTCCATAGGCCGGGATGGTCAGAGTATATTCACCTCCGGCATTAATCGATTCGCTATTGTTATTGGGGTGCATGGCGTCAACAGCCAGCAATAAGCGATGGTGTTCGCTCTTGTAGGCATAGGCTGAGATTCCCAGCCGCATTAGCAAAGGCAACTCCCAATCTTCCAGGTCAAACTTTACCGGCACGTAGGGATAATTACCCTGTTCTTCAGGGGCAACATCTTTGGTCTGTTTAAGGTCCAGACCGTTGTATTTCATTCTGGTGCCGTAATTCGAAATGCTCATACCGATGTTCAGCCCATCGCCTGGCTTGTCGCTCCAGGCAAAAAAACGCGTGTTAACAATGGCGCCCAGATCAAAGGCCACAGCATGGCCGGTCTCGTGCCAGATGCGGGAATTTACGTATTTGGCACTGGCGCCGAATGAAAACCAGTCAACCAGCCGTTTACCATAAGAAAAACTAAAGGCCAGCTCCTGGCCATTGTACATCTCGCCCGTGCCTTCCTGCATCTCAACGGTGGTTACTTCTTCGTCACTGTAGCCGGTGTAGATCAGGCCTACGGCGAATGTTCCCCAGATGGGTTTGACGTACCCAAATCCGACAAAGGAAGTGTTTATGCCCACATACCAGGGCTGATACATGGCCATGGCCTGGCTTTGCCGCATGAAGCCCAGCCCGGCCGGATTCCAGTAAATACTATTTAAATTTCGAACGGCTGCAACACTGGCATCGCCCATGGCGTTTTCCCGAACGCCGTAACCAATTTCCAGAAAATTGGCCGTAGTTGTGCCCACTCGATAAGGCTTCTGGGCCACAAGCAAAGTCGGCGTCATGAAGACCAGCAAAACAAAGCTGAGTGCTGCGCTAATTGTTATTCTTTTATTCATGATCTAACCTCTATTTTTATTATTTTCTCTTACAATCAAAAACGGATTCCCAGGCCAAGCTTCACCTCTCTGGGGGCAGAGAACATGGCCGGATTCCTTACACTGTCGTAAATGTCGTTAAAATTGCTTCGGTAATTTTCAATCTGAAAAGGACGAACAATAGCTGTGTAAGCCCGTCCCGTAGTCGGATTGACGTAGAGTTCGTTTTTACGATCCAGTAAATTGTAAACCAGCAAATAGAGCCGCAGCTTAATATCGTTCATGACTGTGAAATCGTAATACGTCTTCAAGTCCAGCGTGATGGTTGACGGCCGTTTTTCGCCATTAGGCGGAATATTCTGTTTGGACAACGGACTCTCGGAAATCGGTTGATAGGTGTAGGGCAATCCCGAATTGTAGTACGTAGTTAAGGTTGTTGCCCAGTGCTTTTGGTGATAACCAACGCTAAAATTCAAGGTATGCCTCTGGTCCCAGGCTAAGGGCGTTAATCTGGAAATGGGATCGATGCTCTGCCCCAATCGGTTAAACGTTGAATTGGGGTTGTCGGCCACACCTCGAGTGTATTGTAAAGTGTAATTTAGGTAGAACGAAAATTTTCCCGTGTAATAATCGAATTTTACTTCCAGACCCTTTACATTTCCGTAATCCTTATTAGAGTAAACGCCATATTTACGTCCGGAATAGGTCGTGACGACAATAGCGGTTTGTAAATCATAAATATCGCGGTAGTAAACCGAAACTTCCAGATTCATGCCCGGTTGCAATTCCTGCCACAAACCCATCTCATACTGCACCGTGCGTTCTGCTTTAATATTGGGATTACCATGGATGGTTTGGAAGTCGCCGGTTGGAATCAGGAAATAGTGGTTCTGGTACATGGCGTACAGGGGCGGCATCTGAAAAAAGTGCCCGTAACTAAAGCGCAAAACGGCCTTTTTAGCCAGAGTGTAAGACAGGCCAAAACGAGGACTAATCTGCGTTTGCGGCCTGGCTTTTTTGTACTGTGATTTGCGTCTGGCGTCCTGTAAGTTGTCCGGATTTCGTAAATCGGTGGGATAAACGGTGTTGGAATTAAAGTAATCGTAGCGCACACCAAAGTTGATCACCAGGTCTTCGTACTCCATTTTATCCTGAAAATAGGCTGAATATTCATACGGTTCCTTATGGTAGCGATCCACGGAAGAATCGGGCAGGTACGAAGGTTGATAGGGCGTAAACACCACCCGTTGCAGGGTTGAGTCATAATAAAATTCCTGATAGGTTGGGTCTCCGGTTCGTGCTCTCAGGTCTGCTACGTTTCCTGGTAAATTATCTACTTTGTGTTGCGTGAAATCAAAGCCGGTTTTAAAGCTGTGGTGTTTGGTGGCCTGCCAGGTTAAATCCAGTTTGGCATTGTAATCGTGCAGCTTGCGCTCATACCGGCTTTTGTCCTGGCCGCCTGTGGAAAATCCGCCCACGCCTCTGGAATAACCATCCGACACATAACGCGGATCAAAAGGATCTTTGTACAACCAGTAACGGAAATAGTTGTAGGTGTATGAGGCTTTAAAATCGTAGAACATGCTATTGCTAACCAGATGATTCATTTTGAACAGATAAAAATCGGAATCTTCGTAATTGGTAACCCGACCATCGGGATTGTATTTACTGCTGTGCAAATAATTTTTCCACTGCTGGCGATTCATATTGTACATAATCGAAGTTTTCACGCGTTTGAAGGGTTTGTAGGTTATTTTGCCCATGAAGGATTTGCTTTGACGCGTATCCATAGGCACATAGGCATTGTCGCCTGTGTGTTCGGAGTAACAGTTAATGCCTTTAATGTAAGCATCCCAGGGGGTTACGATGCCCTGCAAGGGAGCAGGCCGCTGGATGAAGTTGCTGTAGTTGTCTGGTTCAAAACGGCGG
Organism: Caldithrix sp.; assembly: GCF_056497305.1. Taxonomy (NCBI): domain Bacteria; kingdom Pseudomonadati; phylum Calditrichota; class Calditrichia; order Calditrichales; family Calditrichaceae; genus Caldithrix; species Caldithrix sp. The sequence continues at coordinate 24,695 of NZ_JBSMDE010000083.1, forward strand.
ATGCCATTGAGATGTCCTTTGCGGTCTTCCATCCTGAAATTGGTAAAAAAAGTGATTTTATCTTTCCAGATGGGGCCATCCAATTGAATTTTAAAGTCTTTGTTGCGATCGAATTCTGTATCGCTTAAACCAATGAATACATCCTTGTGCGGGGTGAAATAATTGGACAGATATCCGGAAAAACTGCCATGGAACTGCGCTCCTCCATCCTTGGTCACCATGTTTACTATACCGCTCATGGCCCGGCCATATTCGGCATTAAAGGTTCCAGTAATGACTTCCAGGTCCTGAACCGCTTCTGGCTCCACCTCAACCGTGCTGGTAGTACGCGTAAATGATTGCGTGGTTTGCACACCGTCGATCATGTATGACACCTCAGTACTGCGCCCGCCCCGAAAGTGGCCCTGAACCACACCGGCCTGCATTTGCACAACCTGACCGATATTTTCCACTGGCAATGCGGTAATCTGTTCTGAGGAAACATTCTTAATGGAACCTGTCTGGTCTTTTTTAAGTGAAACGCGTTCGGCCACCACAACGATCTCTTCGCCTTCCATTACGGCTTCCTTCAACTTGATATCCAGACCTGTGGTTCTATTGGTCGATACTTTAACGTTTTGAATAACCATCGTCTCATAACCGATCATCTGAACACGAACGGTGTAGGTTCCAGGAGGGACATTGATGATAAAGAACTCGCCAGCCAGGTCTGTAGCCGCTCCCAGTGTTGTCCCATCAATGGTGATATTGGCGCCGGGCAATGGTTCTCCGGAATTTTGATCGGTTACCCGCCCGGCAATTTTACCCGTGGTTTGTGCCAACAAAAGGCCAGACAGACTTAAAAGAAGTATCATGTAAAGGGGGAAGGTTTGATATCTGATTTTCCAATGCATTGAAAACTCCTATTTTGTTTCATTGCAATTATGACTCAGTATGTTTTATTTAAAAACAAACTTAATATGTTTGTCTTATTTTGTCAAATGAATTCCTCCTTTTTTGTGTGTTTTTTAAATAAAAACTCTCTGATAGTTGAATGGTGCCGACCTTTCATTCTGTTGTGCTTCCTACCTGTTTAAAGGACAAGGCACCCCTTACATTAGCAACCGGCAATCCCCCTCTAAAGTTTTCTGCGTCCGTTTTGCTGAAAAGTGGGATGAAGCGTAAAGGCTCGTGCCTAAAAAATTCAACAGGCCAAAGCGTTAATTATTTAAAAGAACTCTCCCTAAAAAATTACATTAAAAAAATGCCTTTAACAGCAAGTTGAAAACGTTTTGTAAAGCCCCTCATCTCTAAATTCAGGGAAAAGGGGCCCAATGTTCTTGTTTTCTATTAAAAATCCTCGAGTGTCCGATTGCGAATGAATGGTTGTTACTGTAGTACCATATTCTCTTCATCCACCTGCCAATTTGTATTGAAATAACCGGCAGCTTTAATCGCCTTTAGTCCATTGATATGAATGTCCGATTTAAAAATGGTGAAGTCCGGAAAACCATTACCAGGATAGAGATAGCGCTGGATATTGGTGGCCCGCAGGCCCTTGATGCCTGTTCCGCCGACTACCCCCACTGAGGCAATAGCGCTGTCTTTCCTTGGGTAAATAAATAAGATGCCGTAATCAGAACCCTTAAAGGTGTGCCTGGCCAGCTTGATTTTATTCCTCAAGACCTGAACTGGACAATCAGCCAACAATGTTTTCCAGGCCCGATTGGTCTGGGCATTACCGTAAAGAATGATGTTGCGGTCTTTGAATTTCTCCGGATTAAATTCCTTATCCGTGATCAGATCCACCGCTGCATTGCCCTGATACCAGAAGACTTCGGCATCGTAACGGGCTTTGGCTGCAGCCCATTCATTTTCTTCTTTTGAACCGCCTGTACCGATGACAAACAGCACACGATGATTGAAAGCCTCTTTAAACCCGCCGTAACGCATGGGATTTTTTTCCCAGTCCGTCCAGTTTTCGCCCAGTTGCCATTTTCCTGCTCTTTTTTCCAATTGAATTTTTCTATCTGCAGGCCAGGCAATGTGATCCAGCAACTGGTTATCCAGCTTGACCGAAAAGGGCTGATCTGGCTGCAGGGCAAGCAAATCGATTACCAGACGCTGGATATTTTCGGTCTGCCCTGTGTAACGTCGTTGTCCCGGATCGACCTGGATCTGGATTTTGCTGAACTCAAATGGGCGCTGCTGGGAATAAATGGTGATCCAGTGATTGGTAGCAGAAACGCCGGGACTGGCTGTAATAAAGTTGATTTGCCGTAACTGTTGCGCAGCGGGACGGGCGTGCCGGGCAAAAAAATCAAACAGGGGCGGCCAATCCACACAATCCGCGCCAGGCTCATCGCTTTTATCCCACCAGTGTCCTGCGCCGTGTTCTTCATGATAGACAAAATCGCGGTGACCAATCTTCTTAAGAACTTTGACCATTTTACGCGACTGCTCTACCGGTACGTTCCGATCCGAGTCGCCATGAATGATGTACACTCCTATCTGTTTGAAATTTTCAGCCAGAGCCGTGGTTCGGCTTGGAGACGAAGCGCGTATCAGCATTTTTTGCAGCGGAGAAAATGAAGGCATGGTATCGCGAAAGGCATAGGTGAAAAAGCTAATCCAGCCGGCGCTGGGCCCAATGGCGCCAAACTGGTCGGGAAATGTGGCGCCAAGATGCCAGGTCCCGTGCCCGCCCATGGAATGGCCGGTTAAATAGATACGCGCCGGATCGATGACCCACCTGCCTTTGACCAGCTTTAACACCTCCAGGGCATCCAATCGTCCCCAGTCTTCCCAGTCGTAGCCAAATGGCCGGCGATTGGTGGGCGCCACAATGTGCGCCCATTTTTTCGGAAAGTAAGAGCGCGCCTGATTCAGCGCCTCCACATTAGCGCCGTGAACACTGAGAACCAGAGCTTTGGGCTGCCCGTCGTCCCCCTGCGCCGGATTAAGAGCAAAATATTGCACGCTGCCATCAATCTCGCTAATGAAGGTATGCTTTTGTATTTCGCCTGGGGAAACGACATTCAGAGTGAGGGTATCCCGGCTAATCGTCTGCCCCTCTTTTTGCAGCTGAAGCATGATTTTAAGCGTACCGTTTTTTGCCGGCGCTTTACCGCGAATGTAAAATGGAACCTTACGAATGGAATAGGGCTGAATCACCGGTACTGGGCTGTGGACAATCAGTTCATTGTCGGAAGAAATAACCAGATTCTTTTGCACCTGATCCGTAGCGTTGATGACCACAACCGCCCCGGGTTCATCAATGGTTTGCCCTTTGATCAAATCCGGTAGAGTAACGTCCCGGGTATTGAACATCAAGGCCGAAGTTACCGGATGAATTAAAACTTTTAGACGACCACGGTAACACTTGAATAGCAAACTATTTTGACCCTTTTTCAACCGGATAGGTAAAAAAGAAAAGTCAAATTTTGGTTCCCAGCTTTCAAAGCGATCTTTGTATTGGTAGCGGTTGCCAACATGGAGCTGGCCATTCACGTACACCAGATTGTGAGCGCGGCCTTCCAATAACACGGTTTTTTCTTCATTGGATTCAATAACTGCCAGCGCATAAAAGGCCCGCCTTTGTCCGCTACGCAACCATCCCTGCTGATTCACCGTCTTCTCTTGCCAGGTGGCGCTTCCTGATTTGCCGAACGCTACCTGTTGCCCGGTCTGTGGCAAACGGAAGTTGCCGTCAACCAGACTTTGCTCAATGGGATCGATCTGAATTAAGCGCCAGCGATCACCTTGCGGCATTTCCAGCACCAGAAATTTTTGGATGACTTCCTGCGCCCATAAAGCGGGAGCACTAAAAAGTAAAGTCATAAGAATCAGTTGAGCGATTTTTTTCAACATTATGCCTCCGAAAATCTTAGTTTGTTTTGTTAAAAATAAAACTTTTTTAAGCACCATTCCAATATTTTTAGCACACTTGCTAAGTGCAATAAAACATTTCCGCAGGGATTTAAGCAACCACAGAGAGCGCTGAGAAGTCACAAAGTTTTAAATTAATTACCACACTCCCCAGCCACCTCTCGCCGAAAATCGGCGAGAGGAGAAACAGTGGAGATCTCGAGCTGAGGCTCGAATTACGTTACGCTAAAAAAGCTTCGCCCTTACAAAGGTCTCGAGCTAAAGCTCGAGTTACGTCGTGCTTACGTGTGTTCCAATGGAAGAGATTTCTCTCCCGATAAATCGAGGTCGAATGGACAGGCGGCACGCGCCCTCACCGCCTGAGCATAAAATGCTTTCTCATAAAATAATTCGTAATTCGTACTTTTTAATTTAAAATGCCTATCTCTTTGTGGCTTTACGGAGTTCACGGTAGTTGACCAATGGTGTCACATTCTGCAAAGGGTGGGAAAACATGAAGAAAACTTCCCTCCCCGCCTGATCAAATCCGGAGAGAGAAGTAAACAACAAATGCTATTCCGGTAATGGCAATCCGTATTTACTACTGATGTCCAGCGGAGGCATGGGCCCTTTTACCGGATGGTCCTCTTTCAGGTACCAGTCGTACCAGTCCAGTACGCGGTACAGGACATCAATCTGTCCAGGTTGGCGCCGATTGCCATGGCCTTCGCCTGGATATTGAACCAGGCGCACAGTTTTGTCATTCATTTTGAACCGGCGGTACAGTTCCAGACTTTGTGAAGGATGCACACGCGTGTCGGCCGCCCCGCCAAAAATCAACAAGGCTGTTTGCGACTGATGCGCCCAGTAGATGGGGCTGCGTTTCAGGGCTTTTTGCCATTCCTCTTCGATCTTTTTACCGGCATGAACCAATAATTCTTCATAGGGGATGTCTGTTGTGCCCTTTTTGCTGATCATGTCGCTGATGCCCACAAACATGCAGGCTGCTTTTACCAGTTTTGTGTAGTAGGTAGCAAACCAGCCGGCAGCATAGCCCCCGTAAGAACCGCCGCCTAATCCCACGCGTTGGGCGTCAACCATTCCCTGGTCGATTAAATATTGTATGCCGTCGGCAATGTCGTCAAACTCCTTCCCTGCGGGATCGCCAAATCCCTGCCGGGCAAAGTCTACGCCGTAGCCTGTACTCGCCCGATAATTGGGATAAAACACAAAATAACCGCGTCCGGCTAATACCTGACCAGGGGAAGAATACCAGCTCAGCCAATCATTTCTGTAATGAGATTCCGGGCCGCCATGCACCTGTACCACCAGCGGATAGCGTTTGCCCGGCTGATAATCCACCGGATAGATGAGTAAACCTTCAATGCTCCAGCCGTCGCGCGACTGGTAATGAATGATCTCCTGTTTTCCAAAATTTTTATTAGCCAAAATGGGATTACTGTCCGTTAGGCGTGTTAAATGGCCGCCTTTTTTCCAGATAAACAACTCGCGGGGAAAATGAGGCGCGCTGCCTGTAAATGCCAACACTTTTCCATCATTCGACCTGGATGGCGCTCCAAAAATCGCGCCCTCTTTGGCAGAATCCAATAATTTCCTGCGTTTTCCGTTTTTCAGATTGTATTCGTAAAGAATATTGTTCACACCCTCGGCCGCAAGATACAACAGGCGGTGGTTTTCCAGCCAGCCGACCCAGACAATGTGCCCACGATATTGTTCCGGCGTTATGTTTTGCAAGGATTTTTGTGGGGCGTCAAGGCGCATCATATAAGCCTGACTGACTGCATTATCATGCTCGTCAAGGGCCGCCGTGTAGGCCACGCTTTTCCCATCGGGACTGACGCTCAAATTACCCAGCTTGCCCCGGTTAAAACTCACCTGCTGATAGCCGCCGTCCTTCAGGTTTACCTTGTACCAATGCGTAAACATGTAATAATAATCAATTAGATTTTTTTCCGTCATCCTGGCGAACAACTGCTTGCCCTGCCTGTCGAACACAAAATCCAGCACTGTAATATCGTGTGTAACCTGGCGCACTTGCCCACTGGACAAATCATAGGTGTACAGATTGATGTGTTTCCATTCTTCTTCGTAGAAGATGAAATCATAGCCCATTTTGCGCAAAAACGATTCTTTTGGCGAAGGCGGTTCTGTAGCGCTAAACACAATGTATTGACCCGACGGATGCCAGAGGTAACGGGAAATATTGTATTTTACATCGGTTATGGGATAAGCCTCCCCGCCATCCAGCCGAATTTCATAAACCTGTTGATGTTCGTCTTCTGCTCTTTTGTCTAAAAAAGTGAGCGCTTTACCGTCCGGCCGCCATTGTAAACCATGAACCTGAACCTTTCCGGTAATGAAAGGCGTAACCTTCCTGTCTTTTAAGTGCATCACATAGAGCTCATTGTAGGCCGAACCCGGAGAGTCGTCTGCGGCCCTTGGCACACGAACAGTATAGGCAATGTACTGCCCTTCTGGACTGACCAGAGCGGAAGAGACCATCTTAAGTTGCAAAAGCTCTTTCGGGGTCAGTACCCTTGATTCATCCTGGGCAAAAAGGTTGGGACAGGAAAAGAGGACAGCCAGCAAAACGATCATGATCAAATCAAGCACCCGATACTTCAGCGCATTCATACACATTCCTCCTTAAATGGTTGATCACGTTCTGCAAAAGAGAATATTTCTGGGCCATTTCGCTCATTCTGGCCCTTCAGATCAACTAAATCCGAGGTTATGAGCACCAAGATTTCTTTCGGCGTGCAATCAGATTTGAAATGACAACGCCGTCTCTTTTGCAGTTTCATTAAAATGTTAAAGTACATTCTTTTTGAAAAATTTCAAAAAATTTCTCCGCTCTTAAGAATTTATTTGTCCGACGAATTACATCCTCCCCGGAGACAATTGTTTTTGCTTATTATTAAAATTATCTTAAATTTAAGATTAAATATGAAGGAGGTAAAAATGGAACTAAAAGTGGTCAGGATCGAAAAACCGGAAGAGATGAATTTCATTTTAGGCCATTCTCACTTCATTAAAACCGTTGAAGATTTGCATGAAGCCATCGTCAATGTGAATCCAGGCATTAAATTTGGTCTGGCATTCTGCGAAGCCTCGCAACAGGCCCTGGTGCGTTACTCGGGAAACGATCCGGAACTCATTGAATTGGCCAAGAAGAACGCACTGAATCTTTCTGCCGGGCATAGCTTTATCATTTTTTTAGGCAATGCCTTTCCCATCAACATTTTGAACACCATTAAGATGGTACCGGAAGTCACGCGCATTTTTTGCGCTACGGCCAACCCAACAGAGGTCATCATTGCCGAAACGGAAATGGGACGCGCCATTCTTGGCGTTGTGGATGGCGTTAAAACCAAAGGTATTGAGACAGAGGAAGATATTAAAGTCCGTAAAGAATTTTTACGCAAGATTGGCTACAAATTTTAGGAATTTTTAATCAGTTTAATCAGGAAATAGATGGCAAATTTACAGGAAATTTTCGATTTTTATATGAAAACCAGGCCCACGGCCTGGAAGTTGCGCAATGCTTCCAATTTATTAATTCATTCCTGTCAGGCATTGGAAGTCGATTCTGCAGAAGAGGTGGATGACGAACAGCTGGAAGAACTTCCGGCTGCGCTTGACCGTTTCTTTAAAAATGCTCCACAAAAAGCCATTCACGATAAGGGCATTCTGGCCGAAATGATTGGACGTTACGGCCCGACAGGTAATTTAAAAAAAGTCCTGCGCCGTTTGCTAAACGATCCCGATCGGAATTTACGGCAATTTACTTTGCAATCCCTCGAATATCACGCTCAAACGCATTTTGATGATGTACTACCTTTTGTCGATTACTACCGTCAGCAAGCGGATTTGTTAATGAAACAGGTTTCAGCCATTATGCTTGCGCGCCTCTCCATTAGTCAACATCTGGAAAAAAAGATTAAGTCCCTTATTTTTTTGTGGAGCCAGGAAAAGAGTACTGAATTTGTAAAGCTGATCTTCAATGAGATCAAACGTCAGGCCTCAAATTCCATCGACGATGCTGCACGTAAGCAAAGATTCATTCAGATGGAGCAATGGATGAAGGGGCAATTCGAGTTTTTAAAATGAGGCCATTTTCAATTCGTCTTTTTTTCAGTATTTTGGGATTGGGTGTTCTCCATTCCTGTTATAATTTGCAAACTGCCCCAACTCTCAGCGAGCCGTCCGCTTACTTTTTTTACCAGAATGCGCTAGAATCCCGCATTGAGGGAGACCTCAATAAGGCGCTGCAGCAGGTTAATCAGGCCCTGCGCATTAACAATCACATTTCCCTCTTTTATGTGTTGAAGGCTCAAATTTTCGATTCGCTGGACATTGTCGATTCAGCGCTTTACTACTACAAGAAATCTCTCAGCTACCGATCCCATTCTCCGGAGGTACTCAAACGCCTGGCCGCGCTCCACTACCGAATGGGCCAGCTGAATCAGGCCATTAGTTACTATCGAAAGGCCTTTACAGAAGAACCCGATAGCTTGCATTTCTTGCTAAACATCGGTCAGCTTTATCTGGAACTTGGCGATTTCAGCAAAGCGGAAAACATTCTGGATGAATATCGCACTCTTTTACAACGAAAGGGAGGTTCGCCGTCCCCAGCCTATTACATTGCTCTTGCCGATCTTGCTCTTAGTAAAGGCGATTCGTTGACTGCAGCCCGCAATTACGCTTTAAGCCATTGCGGCGCTTGCCTCTCTGTACAACAGGCCCGGTGGGCTTTCGAAACTTTGTTAAAGGCTCACAATCTGGAAGCCTATTTTGAATTATTGAGCGGACTGGCCCAAAATCCTGCTGTTTCGGAAGGACAATTATTCTACTACCGGGGACTTTATTACCGCGCCATAGGTAACCATCACGAAGCCATTCAGCAGCTGAAGCGTGCCTACGCCAACGGCCTTAGAAACCAGCGCTTACTAACTCTGCTTCTCGATCATTACCGTACCCACGGCCAGAAAGAGAAAGTGCTGGAACTGGAAGCCGAACTGCACAAGCTGAACCAAACCGATCAGCGTCCCCCGGCTTCATCCCAAAATTAAATTGGCCTCGCCAATACTATTGTTAAGCGGGAATTGGGGCGTTTCCATTTGCTCAACGCATAACATCGAATCTAAGCCCGAGTAGTTGCAACCATAAATCATCAATAGGAAACATAGAAAAGCCAGGCATGCACAAAAGGCAATTTTAATTAAAAATTAAAAATTACGAATTATGACTTGATTTACGAAGAGGCAAGCGGTACCCAGACGGTGAAGGCCTGTGCCGGCATGTCATTCTGATAATACTTTACACTTGCCAACAATTCACATGCGTAACGTAATTCGAGCCTCAGCTCGAGACTTGTGTAATAGCGATGAAAGTATCAAGCGCAGGCTACCGATTGACCGAATTTTCCCCTCGCCCCGATTTTCAGGGACAGGCCCGTCTGGACGGCTATCCAGCCGGTTGGAGCGCAGCGGAAATCCCGATTCTCGGGGACGGGACATCAAACCATTCAACAAATAAACCATTCAACAAATCAACAATTAAACGGTTTTACTTCCTCACACAGCACAAAAATTTTCGCAGCCCTCCGTTGCAGGATTCGATCTTTTAAGGGAACTATTCCAAAATCTGTATTTTACACGTTAGAATTGTGCCATGGTTCAGAGATGGTGCATTTTAGTACAAATTGCTCTCCGGCAGAGATGGACTTTTTCACTTCTCTTTAGCCAATCCAACGGCCCTCGCTTTTTAGGAGAGGCAAAGCGAAAAGAATTGATTTTTTTCTTTAAAAAAATTTGTTAACTTTGGAACATAAAACGGAAACAGGAAAGGAAATGGAAATGCCATTGGTACCCAGGCACATTCAGGAACTAAAACCCTATCAACCGGGGAAATCCATTGACGAGCTAAAACGCGAATTGGGCTTAAACCGTATTGTGAAATTGGCCTCCAATGAAAATCCGCTTGGCGTTTCTCCTTTAGCTTTGAAGGCCATGCAACAAGCGCTAGACAGCATTAATCGCTATCCCAGCCCGGATGCTTTCGAATTGCGCAAAGCGCTGGCTCAACGGTATGATGTTAAGATTGACAATGTTTTTACAGGCAACGGATCAGAGGGGATTATCGCTACCATCATGCGCACGTTTTTGCTGGATGATGAGGAGGCCATTACTTCCCATGGTTCGTTTGTCACCTTTGATGTTCAGGCCCAATCGCGGGGTATCAAGTTACTGCGCACGCCCTTAAAAGATTTTCGCATTGATCTGCAGGCCATAGCCGAACAAATTACACCCAAAACCAAGATCATCTACCTGGCCAATCCCAACAATCCCACGGGCACCATTTTTACGGTCAGTGAATTCCTGAAATTCATAAAACAGGTGCCTCCGCGTGTGCTGGTCATTTTAGACGAAGCCTATTTTGAATTTGCCCATGATGATCCCACTTATCCCGATTCCATGCAATATCGGCTGGACAATGTCATTACCCTGCGTACCTTTTCCAAGGCTTTTGGCCTGGCCGGTGTGCGTATTGGCTATGGATTCGCTCATGAAAACTTCATCTCCAATTTAATGAAGATTAAACTGACTTTTGAACCAAGCACTCTGGCTCAGGTGGCTGCAGTAGCAGCCATGGAGGATGCCGATTTTCTGGAACAAACCCTACACAACAACCGCATTGGTAAGCAATTTTTTTACACCCTGTTCCAGGAATTGGGCATTCAATACCTGGAATCGCACACCAATTTTGTGACTGTTGTACTGGATTCTGAAAAACGGGTGAACACCCTGTTCGAAAAACTACTGCGCGAAGGCGTCATTGTCCGGCCACTCAAATCATTTGGTTTGCCGCACTGCATTCGCGTTTCGATCGGTTTGCCGGAGGAAAACGAATTTTTTGCGCAAAAACTAAAAAAAATACTTTAAGACTTTAATTTTTTTTTCAGGGGCGGGCTTGAATCGAGAAGAACCAAGGCACTAAATAAAAACCGTTTAACAGGAACCAGAGGGCACGGTACATCATCTATTTACAATGAAGTTGAAAGGCGCTTTAAACAGGTAAAAGATGAAACAGATCGTCTCGGCTTCCAGGCGCACGGACATTCCTGCATTTTACTTACGCTGGTTCATGGAACGTATTAAAGAGGGCTTTGTTGACGTACGAAATCCCTTTTACCCGCAAAATGTGAAACGCGTTCCACTGACGGCGGATCAGGTGGAATGGATCGTTTTCTGGTCCCGGAATTACGGCCATTTTTTGAAGCATCGTCATTTTTTTGAAGCCTACCGCTTGTTTTTTCACTTTACCATTCTTTCGCCCTCGATGCTGGAGAAAAGTCCCATGCCGCTTAAAAGGCAATTAGCTCAACTGGAACAACTAGTTAAATTTTACGGAGCACAACACATCGTCTGGCGCTACGACCCCTTAGTTTTCTGGAAAGAGGGAGAGCAGATCAAAACCAACTTCAATGAAAAAGAATTTGCCTGTTTAGCCGACAAAATAGGGGCGCTGGGGATCAGGACCTGCACAATCAGCGTGGCCCACCCATACGCAAAATTTAAAAAACGACTCGGGCAGAAATTCCCCGCTTTAGAATTAGTCGATGATCAACATGAGATGATCAGCGCTACGGTTCGCACCCTGGTTTCGATTGCCCGGGAGGCCGGGCTTCAGATTAAAGCCTGCTGCACGGATTCCTTGCTGGACATTGAAGGTGTAACCAAAGCCTCCTGCATTGACGGCCGGTTGCTCAATCTTCTTGGTTCCCATTGCGTTTCGCAGGCCAAAGCGCCCACCCGCCCACAATGCGCCTGCACCAGGTCGATTGATATTGGAGACTACCGCCGCCAGCCCTGCTATTTTGGTTGCCTGTACTGCTACGCCAATCCGCTCTGGAAATGAGCAAAACATTGGTGTCTGAAAGGGTTCTACCTGAACACTGATTCAGATCATGCAGCGGAACATTCTGATTTTCACCCCTTTACGTGTGGATTGACCGCGTCACTTGCCTTGTTTTCATGTTCTTATTTCAGGTGTACATCATGAGCTGGATTTTAAGCAAATACATTGCTCACTTTTTATTTTTCAAAATCGATCGGAATGGCTTGACACTCTTTCAGGATTTGCCTAACTTTGTTACATGAATCGTGCCAATTTAATACAGGAAGTGATGAATGATTAATATCTCTCAGAATTTGAAACTGAGCATGGAACAGAGGCTGACGCCTCAACAGATTCTGCTTTCCACACTGTTGCAGTTACCCTTGTTGAGCCTGGAACAACGTATCAAGAGCGAGTTAGAACAGAATCCGGTTCTGGAAGAGGGAGAGGAACAGGAAGAGCTGGAGGAAGATGAGGAAACCATTGAAGAACCCGACGACGGGGAGATGGAAGAGATCGCCAAAGAGTTGGAGCTTCTCGATCAACCCAAAAACAATGAAGAATACGACACCGAAGAGTTAGAAGAAGCCCAGGCTGAAACGGATCTGGAAAATTATCTGAATGATGAAGAATCCTTCGAAATTCGCATCCCTAAGGACAAAAACGAAGAAGAATTTGAACGGCCGGAAATCCACAAGCCGACATTACCCGAACATCTGATGGAACAGCTACACATGTTGGACCTTGACAATCGGCAGCTTTCTATCGGTGAATATTTAATCTGGAACATTCGCGACGACGGTTATCTGGACCCAAATCTCAACCTTGAAACCGTAGCCAATATGTTTGAGACCGATGTTCAAACCGTGGAAAAAATCCTCAAGAAAATACAATTTCTGGATCCCACGGGCGTGGGCAGCCGCAATCTGCGGGAATGTCTGATGGTTCAACTGGAAGATCAGGGGAAACAAGACACCATTGCCTACAAGATTTTAAAAGACTATTTTGATGATTTCAAGAATAAACATTTCGAAAAAATCATGAATGAGTTGCACATTTCCAGGGAAACATTGCAGGAAAATCTGGACCTGATTTTAAAACTCAATCCCAAGCCCGGCGAAGGGGCCTTTGATACGCGCAGCAATTACATTGTACCCGATTTCATTGTGGAAAAAGTGGATGACAAACTGGTGGTTAGCCTGAACGACTGGAATATTCCTCCCCTGCGCATCAGCAATATTTACAAGAAGATGCTGGCCGATCGCAAAAAATACGACAAAGAAACGCGCAAATACATCCGTAAAAAAGTCGAATCCGCCCGCTGGTTTATTACTTCGATCTGGCAGAGGAAAATTACCATGCTCAAAGTCATGGAAGCGATTGTTGAAAAACAACGGGAATTTTTCGAAAAAGGGCCGGAATACATCAAGCCTCTGACCATGCGTGAAATTGCAGAAATGATCGACATGGATATTTCGACGGTCAGCCGTGTGGCAAATGGTAAATATGTGCAAACCGACTACGGGGTTTTTGAACTGAAATACTTCTTTAATGAAAAAATTGAAACAGAAGACGGGGAAGAGATTTCAACCAGACGAATCAAACAACGGATTAAAGAGATCATCGACGCCGAAGATAAACACCGCCCC
>NZ_JBSMDE010000084.1:0-19808 GCF_056497305.1 Caldithrix sp.
ACGTCAGGCACTTGACAGCGTAACAAGTAACGCGTGACGCTTAACGAGTTTCGTGTTACGCATTCAAGAAATTTTTCGCATCCCGCTAAGCGGGATTGATTTTGTAAGGGAAATGTTCTAAAAAATGTTAGTTACCTCTCATAGAAGCTGCGTTAAGATACATTAAATTATGATTGTTTATTTTAAGATTACACTACTATGATTTTTAACGAATAACAAACAAAGGAAAACGATGAGCCAACGAATCTACCTCTCTCCTCCGCACATGTCCGGCGATGAATTGAAGCTGGTGATTGATGCTTTTGAAAGCAACTGGATTGCACCATTGGGACCTCATGTAGATGCTTTTGAGAAAGAAATCGCCCAATATATCGGGCGTAAACAGGCTGCCGCTTTAAGCTCAGGAACGGCGGCGATTCATCTGGCCTTAATTTTATTGGGCGTAGAACAGGACGATGAGGTCATCTGTCAGTCGTTTACCTTCTCCGGGTCGGCCAATCCCATCGTGTACCAGAAGGCAATCCCTGTTTTTGTTGACAGCGAGCGGCAAACCTGGAACATGGACCCGGAGCTGTTGGAAGAAGCCATTAAAGATCGAATTTCAGAAGGCAAAAAACCCAAAGCCGTTATTGTCGTCCATTTGTACGGGCAGCCGGCACAACTGGATGAAATTGCTGGCATCTGCAATAAATATGAAATCCCTGTCATTGAGGATGCGGCAGAAGCCCTGGGCAGTTCTTACAAAAAGAAAAAAGCCGGCAGCTTTGGCCATATGAGCATCCTGTCTTTTAACGGCAATAAAATCATTACCACATCCGGCGGGGGCATGCTGCTCTCGGATGATGCCGCTAAAATCAACAAAGCACGCTTTTTAGCAACGCAAGCCAGAGATAACGCTCCGCATTATGAGCACTCGGTAATTGGCTTCAATTACAGAATGAGTAACATTCTGGCAGCCATTGGTAGAGGACAGCTAAAAGTTCTGGAACAACGCGTTCAGAAAAAGAGAGAAATTTTCGATTTTTACCGTAAGCGCCTGGGAAAATTTGAAGGAATCGCCTTCCAACCAGAACTACAAGATACAAAATCCAATAAATGGTTAACCTGCATCGTTGTAGATCCAGATCAAACTGGAACCAGCAGAGAAGAAATTCGTCTTCTTTTAGAAAAACATAATATTGAATCCCGACCATTGTGGAAACCGATGCATTTGCAACCCGTTTTTCGGGAAGCCCCCTTTTATGGTAACACGATTTCTGAATCGCTTTTTAAAAACGGCCTGTGCCTTCCTTCAGGAAGCGCACTGACTAACGGTCAGCTGGATCAGATTTGTTCTTTAATAGAATCGCTTATAAAACAATAAATGGAGTATTCAAAAAATAACGCCCCTTTAAGAAATTAAGGAATTGATTCTTTCTTTTCTGGCAAAGATAAATTTTAATTAAAAAAAATGTGCCCATAAGCACATCGTAATTTTTCATTTTCTGATACCTTTTAATCGTCAATTTTCTGAAAGAAAAAATCTATGAAACAAAAAGTTGTGGATTTTATTAATTCTCGCGGTATTTTAACCACTTTTTTCAAAGTGCTTATTGACGCTTCGGTTCTGGCGCTGGCCTATTTTATCGCCTTTGGCTTGCGCTTTGATCTGAATATTCCATCTCAGCACTTTATTATTTTCAAACACACCATTGGTTTTGCGGTGGTGATCGAACTCTTCTTCATTAACATATTTGGCGTTAATCAAAGTCAATGGCGTTATGTGAGCCTGCAAGATGCCATCAATTTATTGGTTGCTCTCATTGTGGGCTGGATTGGATTCATTATCTATCTCTATTTTGCTAACCTGCTCTCTGTACCGCGTTCGGTTCTTTTTATGTATTTGATTTTAGGATTCATTTTTACGGGTACGGCCCGTTTTGCTCCAAGGCTTTTGTTTAAACTCCAATCCAGACTGGCCAGAGATAAAAAACGCGTATTGGTTATCGGCGCCGGAAAAGCAGGCGAAATGATCATTCGGCAGATGAAGAGCGATCCTTCGCTGGGATTTTATCCGGTTGCGATGGTGGACGATGCGCCTAAAAAACAAAATATCAAAATTCATGGAGTGAAGGTTGTAGGTACTATAAGAGATTTAAATACGATTGTCCAAAAAAAATATATCGATGAAATCATTATTGCTACTCCGGCTGCCTCTGCCGGTGAGATGCGAAGAATCGTAAAAGCTTGTGAAGAAACCGGCGTTGATTTTAAAACGGTACCCGGTCCCAAGGAGATTGTCAATGGTATGGTTCAGGTTCAGCAAATCCGTGACGTAAAGGTTGAGGATTTATTAGACCGCAAACCGGTTGAGATTAATTTTGAAGAAATTAAGGGCTTTTTGGCTGATAAAACGATTATGGTCACTGGGGCTGCCGGTTCCATCGGCTCCGAATTGGTCAAACAATTGTTGAGCTTAGAAACGGAAAAAGTGATCTGTATCGATCGCTCGGAAAACGGCCTGTTCTATCTGGATAATGATCTGAAGAAGTGCTTTTCGACCGATAAGTACAAAATTATCGTAGCCGATATTTTGAACATCGGCAAAATGGAATTTCTGATCTCTCAATACAAGCCGGAGATGATTTTCCATGCCGCCGCCTACAAACACGTGCCCCTGATGGAAGACCATCCTGAAGAAGCGGTACGGAATAATATATTGGGAACGACGTATCTGATGAAAACCGCTGAACGATTGGGCGTACAGAAATTTGTGTTGATTTCCACCGATAAGGCGGTGAATCCTACTTCCATTATGGGAGCAACCAAACGGGCAGCCGAATTGGTGCTGCAATCCTATTCAGCACAATCTAAAATGAAATTGGTTACGGTGCGTTTTGGCAATGTACTGGCCAGTTATGGCAGCGTTATCCCATTGTTCCAGAAACAAATTTCGGAAGGCGGGCCCATTACCATTACCCACCCTGAGATGAAACGCTTTTTCATGACCATTCCCGAGGCGGTTAAATTAATCTTTCAGGCGGCTAAAATGGGCGATGGCAATGATATCTTTGTGCTGGATATGGGAGAACCTATTAAAATCGTAGATATCGCTCAACGATTGATAAAACTTTCTGGTTTAAAACCAGGCCAGGATGTTAAAATTGAATATGTGGGGCTACGACCGGGCGAAAAGCTGGAGGAGGAGTTGTGGAACCGCGACGAAGCCCCACTTAATACCTATCATCCCAAAATTTTTAAGGCCATTGGCAGCCATTACAACAATTGGAAACGTATGGAAGAGCACCTTTTTACTTTTGAAAAAGCTGTCTTGGAACACAATATTGATTTGATCTATAAAAAACTGCATGAGATGATTCCTGAATTTAACCGCATGACTGTCAGACGCCAGCAAACCGTTGCCAGCGATGTGGTAAATCACACTTAATTTTGCCCCTGAATTAAGACTAAATTCATCCGTAATCCGAAACGGTCTTCCATAATCTTTTCGGGAATAAAACGACGCATCCGGGCCGGAAATGTAGCACAAAAGGCCAGAACCAGAGCATCTATTAAATCATCTATCTTTACATTGGACCTGCCTAATTGCTCCCTCCACTGAAATAAAAAATCCATCCCTATTTTAACAAATTGTTGCAGTAGAACCAGACGCTGTTGTTGCCCCTCCGCAGTCTTCTTGGAATGCCTCAATACTCTCCCATCATTCAAATGGGCAAAGCACAATTCAGGATGACTTTCAAAAAAAGAGGTCTGCCAGGAGGGGTGTGTCCTTAAAAATCGGTCTAATTCTTTGATTTTGGGCGTGAGATTCCAGGCTTGCCTGGATATTTTCTGCCCACAAATGGCTTGATTTATCTGACAGGCCTGTTGGTAGCTGGAGGCGTAAACAGCCTGGCGACAGGGCGTGAGAAAAAGCGTGGAACGTCTGATGTTTAATAGCTTGCGCCCCAAAAGGTCACACTCCCGTAAATTGGATGAACTTAAACCAAAGGGCATGTCAATAAAGAGCGTCGCCGGCGGATTAATAATTGATTGCAGCTCTTCCAGTTGCCTGATTTGCTGAAATGTTGGGAGATCAGGCGTTTTTATCAGGCATAACAGCCAGCCTCCCCGACAGCCATCAATGCCAATGGCAGGCTGCGCATTACTCTGGAGTTTATCCATTTCCAGCATTCGATGGTTACGTGTTTGGAATACTTACATTAAAAAAAATTCGCCCTTACACCATCTCCACGGCGGCCAAACATATCATTCTGCCCACGCGTTAATGAGGGCCTAAACCTTTAGAATAAAAAAGATTCCTGGCTTTCTTTTCACACAAAGCTGGACGAAAGGGGGATTGACGCCGGTGGAAAGTTGTTCTCATTACCGGTGACGTAGAGTCAATCTTGATTCGGGCAATTACCTCTGAAAGTGTAAAAAATTCCTCACGCCGATGAATCGGAGTGAGGAATGATAGGCCCTTTAAATCCCGCACTTTTTCTACAATATTCCCCACTTACTTTAAAAGCAACATCTTCTTAAAAGCTGTATGTTGGCCGACAGTCAGGCGATAAAAATAAGTGCCTGAGCCTACAGCTTGATTCTGATCATTCAATCCGTTCCACTGCACCTGATGGACCTGTCCGCTGTTTAACGTTTGATTATTGATCAGCGTGCGTACCTTTTGTCCCAGCAGATTAAAAATTTCCAGGCGCACGGGAGCTCTTTGGTCCAGCGTAAAAACAATGGTGGTCGTTGGATTGAAAGGATTGGGGAAATTGCCCTGCAATTCAAATTTATTAAGCGCCAACTCATTTTCCAGAGCGGAAACCGAATTATTGGAAAGGATATTGTCAATCGCCCAACCCCACCCGGTGGTATTGGCATCGGCATAAAGCTTAAAACGGATGTAGATATTGGTATTGACCGGATAGTAATTGGTCAACGAGATGTTATGGTTACGGTACATGGTTTCATCGCCATCGTTGCCATTGTTGTAGGCGTTTTCCCAGGCCGGATCGTAACGACAGTCGTACGGTTCTTCAATAATGGTCCAGGTGTCGCCGTCATCGCTGGCTTCCACTGTGACGTAATCCCAGAAATTGTTGTCGCCATAGACAGTTCCGGCATCACCAGGTTCAACAATAGCCACGTCATCATAACTAAAATAGGCGCCGGCTTTAATGGTAATGGGCGTACCTAAATAGGAATAGTAGGTGGTTTGATCGGCATAAGGGTGATCGGAATGCAGGGCCGGATTAGAAAAGCCGGTTACATCCAGGATTTGAAAATCGCCAAAAAAGGTAGAAGCATAGTCGTTAAAATCTTCGTTCACGGTGTCAACCGCGGCATAAATATCATTCGATTTCTGGTCGCTGGCGCTACCGCTTCCGTTGCTAAAACCGATCACCTGAGCCGTAACGGTTTCAGGCGGGTTGGTCTGGTAAAGACCAAATGTATCGGCGCCTGCTGCTACGGTAAGCAAGCGATCGACGATCTGATTGTTGACAAAAACCTGTACCGAATCGTAATCGGAATTGGCTATAAAGCGAATTTTTAGTATTCCTGTGTTGGGATTGGGCACTGTAATATCTTTTAACGTTGGAGCCAGAGGCGGCAAGCCCTGTAATTCATCACGATGGACCGACCAGACACCCCGACCGTGCGTGGCTGCAACAATTTCCTGATTGACAATTTTTAAACGCCGGATGGAAACGGCCGGTAAACCACTGTTGGAGTATTGCCAGGAAGCGCCGTTGTCATAGGAAATAAACAGTCCAATATCGGTGCCGATCCAGATTTCGGTTGTGTCAAAGGGCATGACCAGCACGGTAAACACCGGCACATCCGGCAGGTTATTGGTAATGTCTTCCCAGGTTTGGCCTAAATCGCGTGTGCGGTAAATCTTGCCGTAGCCGGAACTACCAATGGTTAAGAAGGCTGTGCTATCCTGTGTCGGATGCGTAGAAATACCGGTTAAATAGGCGTGCGGACTTCCGGCCGGTTGATTGACCTGAGTGAAACTCAATCCGCCATCGGTAGAAACATTGGTGTAAATGGTGGTACTGCCGCCCCAAACGATATTGGAATTAGCCTTGGACACGGCAATCTTAACTCTGGAATAGCCGCCAAGGTTGGCTGAAACACTGTTCCAATTGTTGCCGCCATCAGTGGTCCACCAGATGGAATTATTGTCGTCGGCTGTAAAAAGTTTGTCCGAGTTGTTGGGATCCATGGCCAGTGGGGTGTGAAAGATTCCACTTTGCGGCATGTTGTTATTAATGGAAACAAAGTTGTAACCGCCGTCAGTAGATTTGTAGATGCGCGTATTGTAAAGAGTTCCGTACACAATAGAAGGATCGGTTTTGTTCCAGGCGCAGTCAAAGCCGTCTCCGCCGATCACTCTGGACCAGCTGTCGGTTGCGATGGCGTCATCCGGCGAGCGGTGCGTTCCATTATCCTGAGTACCGCCAATAAAGGCGTTGATGGAAGGGTGGCGATCGGCATCGTAATATTGTGTCACATTGTAATTGTTATCTTTACTCTCCCAGGAAACGCCCATATCCGGGGAATAAAACACGCCGCCATCGTTGCCGGCAATAATGGCAAAGTTGGTGTTGCCGTCCGGAATGGTCACCAGAGCATGCTGATCGGCATGAACGTAGGGATATTCGGTTCCTGTGTACCAGTTGGATATTTTGGTGGTGGTCATCGAAGCACCGTTAATTTCGACACGATAAAGATCAATTCCACCCACAAAAATAACATCGGCATCCAGTGGGCTAACAACCAGAGCGTTATCGTACCAGCCCTGTCCGCCTAACCAATTGGTCGAATTCCCATAATTAAACCAGTTGTTGCCCGCGTCGGGAGAACGGAAAAAGCCCAGTAAAGCATAATTGCCATCTACCGGTGAAGCGTAAACGATATTGGTGTCGCTGGGCGCAATGGCCATCTCGATACGATAGTGGTTCGTAATTTCCTCGCTTACATAATTCCAGGTGTACCCGCCGTCGGTGGATTTGTAAATCCCGGAGGAGTAAACTGTGATGAACTGCGTATCCCAGCGTAAGGGATTGGCTACAATCTGTTGCACACGCTGACCATTATTGAAGGTCTCCGTCCAGCTTGTTCCCCCGTCGTTACTGCGGTACACGCCATTATTGGTGGCCACCACCAATGTGTCCGGATGATCTGGATGGACGATCAGTCGGTTGACGAAACGAAAATTGTAATTGGAGGCCGTGCTGGCCAGCTGAGTCCAGGTTTCGCCGCCATCGGTAGATTTGAAAACACCGTCTCCAATAATAGCGTCGGAGTTGTAAAAGCCTTCACCGGTTCCGGCGTACAATATTAAAGGATGATTTTTACTGATGTCAATGGTTGTAACAGAAAGTACAGGCAGGTCGTCGGTAACAGACCGCCAGCTGGCGCCGGCATCATTGGTCTTCCAAATGCCTCCGCCAACCGAGCCTGCCCACCAGGTGTTCACGTCATTGGGATGTACAACAACCGAACGCGTACGCCCGCCAAAGTTTCCTGGGCCTCTTTCCACCCAATTTAAAGCGCTGGCTTTAAACAGTGTATTTTGTCTGGTCTGCAGGGCCTGCTGTTGCGCTTTAAATCGCCAGCTTCCGGAATAGGAGAAACCCTGGCCAATGACCGAGCGTAAAGCGATTTCTTCCTCCATGGCTTCGTCCGGTTTATCTGGCCGGGGACGCGACTTCTTCTCTTTCTTTTCTTCCAACAACAGCGCATTCAATTCCTGCGAGGTCAACGCAGCGATTTGCTTTTTAGATTTCTGTGATGTATGATTTACTTTGAGAATTGTTAAGGTAAAAAAAATAAAAAATGCTGCCAGAGCTAAAAAGAGTAGTCGTTTCATCATTCCTCCAAAATTGTGTTTAAATAAAAATTAATTTACAGAATATATTATGTGTTTTTCTTTATTCAAGGTCACAAATCATCGAAAATAGCCGTAAATATATGATAACTCCTTCCTCAGATGAAAAATTTCAGGCTAAGCATTTATCTGTCCCTTAAGCTTTTTTCATTTTTCTTTGTAAGTAAATCCACCCCCAACCCCTCCCAGGAGGGGAGCTCTGGATTTTCCCCTCCAGCGAAGGGAACTAAGGAGTGGGCAAAACCCTCTCAAGCCGACCAAAGCCTACCAGCTCTTTAATCTTTTTTCATTTTTCTTTGTAAGAAAACCCATCCTTAATCCCTCAAAGTATCCAGAGGCGAGTGGGCAATAGCAAAATTCCACATAAACTTTCTGGTTCCTATTTAAAACAATAGAATTTCTTTGTATATTATGTTATCCGGAAAAATGTTTTTTAGGAGAAGTCTGGATGAAGATTTACACTGGTGTGGGGGACAAAGGGACAACGCGCTTATTTAGTGGAAAAACGGTTTCAAAATCCGATTTGAGAATAGAAACGTATGGTACTCTGGATGAATTGAACAGTTTTATCGGGCTTTTGCAGGCCAGGGTAAGTAATGCAGAGATTATTGAGTTACTGGAGAAAATTCAGTCTCAGATTTTTGTGCTCTCTTCGGAGATTGCCACTCCGGATGAAATTCAGCGGAACAAGCTGAAGCAAAGAATCGGACAGGCAGATATCCAATTTCTGGAAAGAACCATCGATCGCTATTCTGAAAAGTTACCGCAATTGAAATCATTTATTTTACCTGGAGGGGGAGAGGCTGGCGCCTTGTGCCATGTGGTAAGAACCATTTGCCGTCGGGCTGAACGTAATCTGATACGCTGGGCTCAGGAAACGGCTATCGAAGAGCAGTGGATTGTGTATTTAAATCGCCTGAGCGATCTACTGTTTGTGTTGGCTCGTTATTTAAATTTATTGGAAGGTAAAACAGAAACGATCTGGAAAGGATTGCGTTAAATTACAGTATTCTGGAAATAAATGAAAAAACACGGAAGCGGTTAGCGGAACAATTTTCCGTTAAATGCGAAAGGAGTTACTAAAAATCAGAAAAAGAAAAAAAGGGATTTCAATCAATATCGTGTAACTGATTATTTTTTAATGTTCCTTTTACAACACAAAAAACGTAACGTTTTTGAAAACAGGCTGGCACGATATTTGTGCAATTAATTTATTGAAAAAAGTAAGGTTATGGGTTGAACTAAAAAAAATACAAAGGGGAGTTATGGAAAAGCATGTTTTGGATAAGCCATTTGTCAAGGTAGAACCTGAACTTTGCAAGGGATGTGGATTGTGTATTGATGCCTGTCCACCTCATGTATTGGAATTTCATAGTAGTTTTAATACTAAAGGCTATCACTATGCCTATTATGTTGGCGATGGTTGTACAGGTTGTGGCGTCTGTTTTTATGCCTGTCCTGAGCCGGAAGCCATTATTGTGTACAAGAAAGGTTACGAATATGTTGGGGAGGAGGTGGCCTGATGGGGAAATTACTGGTTAAAGGCAATGATGCCATCGTAAGGGGAGCGATTCTGGCTGGCTGTCGTGTTTATTTTGGTTACCCCATTACTCCGGCCAGCGAAATAGCCGAGACAGCGGCCAAATATTTGCCCAAAGTGGGGGGTACCTTTCTACAAGCAGAGAGTGAAATCGCTTCCATAAATATGGTCTATGGCGCGGCCAGCGGTGGTGTGCGCGTAATGACCGCTTCTTCCAGCCCGGGCATCAGCCTAAAACAGGAGGGCGTTTCTTATGCAGCCGGCGCTGAGTTACCCTGTGTTATTGTCGATGTCATGCGTGGAGGGCCGGGTCTGGGAAATATCGCTCCGGAGCAAGCCGATTACAATCAAATTGTCAAAGGCGGCGGCCACGGCAATTACAAATGTCCCGTTCTGGCGCCAAATAGCGCGCAGGAAATGTCCGATTTTATCCAGCTGGCCTTTGACCTTGCTGAAAAATACCGCACGCCGGTCTATGTTTTAACCGATGGCTACATCGGCCAGATGATGGAGCCGGTGGAGTTCGGTGAACCTAAAACGGATTTTCCCCGATTCGATTGGGCGCTTTATGGCGATGCCGAAAGCAAACACAATCTGATCTCCAGCATCTACCTGGAACCGGATGAACTGGAAGAACACAATTTGAAGTTGCAGCGCAAATATGCGGAGATTGAAAAGAACGAAACCCGCTTTGAAGAGTTTATGCTGGAGGATGCGGAACTGGTTTTAATGGGCTATGGCATTGTCTCGCGTGTCTTGAAAACCGTCGTTGAAAAGTTGCGCCAGGAAGGGATCAAAGCCGGGCTTTTGCGTCCCAAAACGTTGTTTCCTTTTCCCAAAAACAAGATAGCCGAACTGGCTGGTCGAGTAAAGAAATTTTTAGTTGTGGAAATGAGCAATGGCCAGATGGTCGATGATGTGCGTCTGGCGGTTAACGGGAAATGTCCGGTTGAATTTTATGGCCGAATGGGGGGTAATGTGCCAACCATGAAAGAAGTTCTGGAACATTCAAAAAAACTGATGGAAATGTAGGGGGTGCACAATGGCTGAAAAAGTACTGAAAAAACCAAGAAGTTTTTATGATATTTACGAACGGAACCCCAGCGCTGATAAAAAGATGCCCCATTATTGTCCGGGCTGCGGACACGGCAATGTTCATAAATTTATTGCCGAAGCGCTCGATGATTTTGGTGTGGCCGATAGAACTGTTTTGATCAGTCCGGTGGGATGTTCTGTGTTTGCCTATTATTATTTTGACACCGGAAACATCCAGGCTGCCCATGGTAGGGCTCCGGCTGTGGCTACTGGCATTAAACGCGCTCATCCCCATAGTATTGTGATAAGCTATCAGGGCGATGGCGATCTGGCGGCTATCGGTACGTCTGAAATTTTGCACGCCGCTAATCGTGGGGAGAATATTACGGTCTTCTTTATTAACAATGCCATCTACGGAATGACAGGCGGACAGATGGCACCCACCACTATTGTGGGCCAGAAAACCACCACCACGCCTTATGGTCGCCGACCCCAAAATGAAGGTTACCCGGTTAAAATGGCCGAACTGATCAGCCAGCTGGAGGCTCCTGTTTATGTGGAACGTGTGGCTCTGTTCGATAATAAACATCGTGCAAAGGCCCGCATGGCTGTGCGAAAAGCGATAAAAAATCAGGTGGATAACCTGGGCTTTTCGATGGTGGAAATCCTCTCTCCCTGTCCTTCCGGCTGGAAAATGGACCCGGTCGATGCCCTGAAATGGATCGAACAGGAAATGGTCAAAGTCTTCCCTCTGGGCGTGTACAAGGACATCACCAAAGAGGTCGAACCGTACCATATTGAGTCCTTCAATCCCGAAGCTGAGAAGATTAAAGAACTTCTTGATCTCCAGGTGAAAACCAAAACCTTTAAACGCCTGACTGTTCCGGAAAAATATAAAAATCCGGAAATTAAGATTGCTGGGTTTGGCGGACAGGGCGTTCTGCTCTTGGGCGCTGCTCTGGCTCAGGCCGGCATGTTGCAAGACTACCATGTTTCCTGGTTACCTTCCTATGGCCCGGAAATGCGCGGCGGCACGGCCAATTGCCATGTTAATATCCGCGAGATTGAGATTGGTTCGCCGGTTGTGGCCAATCCTTCTATTCTCATCGCTCTGAACAGACCATCGCTGGAAAAATTTGAACAGGATGTACAGAGTGGAGGATTGATAATCTACGATACTTCATTGATCGATATTGAACCCTCGCGCAGCGATGTGGAAGTGTTGCCCATACCCGCCACTAAAATGGCCGACGATCTGGGAAATACACGCATCGCTAACATGATTGTTCTGGGCGCTATTGCAGGCTATACCAACTTTTTTGATCTGGATACCCTGTTTGAAACATTGAATGCAGCCATCAAACGCAAAAAATTAATCGACATTAACCGTAAGGCTGTGGAAACCGGTTACAAATTCGGTAAAGAACATCGCGTGCAATAGCCTGTCTTTGAGTGGTTTACCAATCCCTCTGTTGCTGTGTTAAGGTAGCAGAGGGATTTTTTTTTTGATCGTTCAGATGAGCGGAAGAGGATTGCATTGCGCATCGAAGGTAGGAGAGTCAACCAAGGCAACAAAACCGAAATTAAAAACATTTCCGCTGAGATTTAAGCAACCACAGAGAGTACAGAGAAGCATTTTTAAATTATGAGTCCACTCTAAAAAGGTATTATTATCGAATTTTATTTAAATTTGCCTATTGTTTTTATTTAAATTACATCAAATATCTTCGTGTTAATCCATGAAATTCGTGGTTTTTATACTGAACTCAATTATAAATTACGAATTACGAATTAATTTGCGAGGGGGCAACTTATGCCCAGGCACTGAGGAACCGTGCCGGCATGTCATTCTGAGAATCCCTTACACTGACAGATCATTCGCAAGCGCAACGTAACTCGAGCTTCAGCTCGAGGCTTTGTAAGGGCGGAGCATTTTTGCAAAGTCTTTCTAAAAAGAAATTTTAACTTGTACACAAAGAGGTCGCGCTAATTGGAAACATTTTCAGGAAAATGCTTCGCCCTAACACCTGACAACGATTGCTCCGGCCTGTGTTATTCAATAATTAAAGGGATTCCTCATCCCGCTTTGCGGGAATGGAATGACAGACCGAAGAGCAAGAACCTTTTAACTCTTAAACTCTTTCATTCTTAACTTAATCCCTCCAGCAGTGGAAGTCATTTCACGAATTAGCCTTAATTTCGAGTCTATAACAAAAGGTGAGCTTATGTTTTAAACCCCATCCCCCCGGCTCCCTTCCCTTTAAAAAAAAGAAGGGGGAATTTTAATCTTTGCTTTTTAAAATTTGATTTGTAAATGTTATCTACTCAAACGTTTGGAAATAGCCTGTAATTGAGCACTTAAAAATTTTCGCATCCCACTAAGCGGGATTGATCTTTTAAGAGAAGTATTCCAACAGCCGTTTTTAACTCCTCTGCTGCATTTTTATGCCCCCTTATTGAAGTTTATTCAACATCAAGAAAAATAATTACTTAAATTCCATTTTTTATTGCCTTTGATTTTAAAATTTGTAAATTTATTGTGTTTTGCTAAAACGAATGCTGGATTCTTTTATATGGAAATGCAACAGGAAAAATGTGTAAAACAAAGCGTTTTTGGACAAAAGATTTTAAAGCAGAAACAAGACCAATGCCGGCGATCATCGGCTCTAAAAAATTAATTTTTGAAAAACAAATGGAATTTTTTAATTTAAATTAAGGCATTGTACAAACACCAGGAAAGACGATGGAATTAAACGATAAAATTTGTATTGTGACCGGGGGCAATAAAGGCATTGGCAAAGCCATAGCCAGGCGTTTAGCCCGCGAGGGCTGCCATCTGGCCCTACTTGGTCGGGACCAAGCCAGTCTGCAACAAACGGCACGAGAACTTGAGGCCACAGGAGCAGAGATTTTTACCTTTCAGGGAGACCTGCTACAGGAAGAGACCGTTGCTGATTTTATTGCAGCAGTTCGCCAACGTTTTGGAAGGCTGGATATTCTGGTAAACAACGCCGAGGTTGGCTATTTTGCGCTTGTCCATCAGTTGCCCATTGAACAATGGGATGCCATGTTCAACCTGAATGTTCGGGCTGTCTTTTTATTAACCCAGCAGGCTTTGCCCTTATTACGGCAGGCCGGGCAATCCTTCATTGTAAACATCGCCTCGCTGGCCGGGAAAAATACCTTTGCCGGTGGGGCCGGCTACGCTGCTACCAAGCATGCCTTAATCGCTTTTGGACGCTGCCTGGTGCTGGAAGAACGCAAAAACGGCGTGCATGTTTTAACGGTTTGCCCGGGCTCCGTGCGAACCGATTTTTTTCAGAATTTACCCGATCCAGAGGAAGCTCTGTCCAAACAAATTCTGGAACCGGAGGATGTGGCACAAATCGTCGTTGAGTCCCTTAAGTTGCCGGAGCGAGCGATGGTGAGTGAACTGGACATTCGCCCGGCCAATCCCTGAACCGCAACATTAATCAGAAAGGAGTGATAGATGACAGGAAAAGATTTTATTCAGCTTGAAGAAAAATATGGGGCGCACAATTACCATCCGCTGGATGTAGTCATAGAAAAAGCAGAAGGCGTTTATGTTTACGACGTGGAAGGCAAGAAATACATGGATTTTTTAAGCGCTTACTCTGCAGTGAATCAGGGGCATTGTCATCCGCGAATTTATCAGGCGATGGTCGAACAGGCGAAAAAAGTCACGCTGACCTCGCGCGCCTTTCGTAACGACAAATTGGGGCTGTTTTGCAAAAAAGTGGCTGAACTCAGTGGAATGGAGATGGTATTGCCCATGAATTCCGGTGCTGAGGCTGTGGAAACGGCCATTAAAGCCGCGCGTAAATGGGGTTACACCAAAAAGGGAATTCCTGAAAATAAAGCTGAAATCATTGTTTGCAATAACAACTTTCATGGTCGTACCACGACCATTATCAGTTTCTCATCTGAAAAACAGTACAAAGAACATTTCGGGCCCTTCACGCCTGGTTTTAAACTGGTACCTTATGGTGACAGTGAAGCCATTGCCCGGGCCATTTCGCCTAACACGGCTGCCGTTCTGATAGAACCCATCCAGGGTGAAGGCGGGATTATCATTCCCCCACAGGGCTATTTAAAAGAGGTTCAGGAGCTTTGCAGGCAACATAACGTTCTGTTCATTCTGGACGAAATTCAGACCGGTCTGGGAAGAACCGGAAAGCTGTTCGCTTACCAGCACGAAAGCGGCGTAAAACCGGACATGATCATCATGGGCAAGGCCCTTTCCGGGGGCTTTTATCCGGTTTCAGCTGTAGCCAGTTCCAAAGACATTTTAGGCGTGTTTAAACCTGGCGATCATGGAAGCACATTTGGGGGCAATCCATTGGCAGCGGCCATCGCCCTCGAAGCGTTGGATGTGCTGCTCGATGAAAAATTGGCCGAACGTTCCGCAGAATTGGGCGCATATTTGCTGAACCGTTTAAAGACCATCGACAGTAAGCACATCAAAGAAATACGAGGCCGCGGTCTGTTTATCGGCATTGAGCTAAAAGTAGAAGCCGGTGGTGCCAGACGGTTTTGTGAATTTTTACAGCATGAAGGTCTCTTGGCCAAAGAGACTCATGAACATGTAATCCGCCTGGCTCCTCCGCTGGTCATCACCAGAGGACAAATCGACTGGGCCTTTGAAAAATTGAAAAAAGCTCTGGAAACCCTTTAGAATACTTCCCTTAAAAGATCTATTCCCGCCAAAGCGGGATGCGAAAATTTTTGTGCGTGTGAGGAAGTAAAACTGTTGAATTGTTGAATGAGCATCGAGCTGACATAGCGAATTCCCATTGTTCGTGAATGGTATTTCCAATACAGGTGAGAAAATTTCCCACACAAGCCTTCCCCCTCTCCCAGATTTTTATTCTGGGAGAGGGGGATCGAGGGGGTGAGGGCAAATAATTTCTTTGCGTCCTTTGCGGTTTTTAAAAGTTTGCGGCTATGCTGCCTTAATTTTGATCCAGGAGATTCCGCACCTTATTTAATAATTCATTCACTTTATATGGCTTAAAAATAATGTCTACGGCCTCATCATCGTTCATTATCTTCTCTAATTTATCAGTATCGCTATATCCGCTGGATATCAATATTTTAGTAGTTTTATTCCGTTCTCGTATTTTTTGATATGCTTTTATCCCATCCATTACGGGCATAATCATATCTAAAATAATCAAGTCAAAGTCATGGCTTCCAATGTTTAAACGCTCAAGTGCTTCCTTTCCATTGGAAGCTAATTCGATTGTGTATCCGAACTTTTCCAACGCCATTTTGCAAAAAGAGCGTACCATCTCTTCATCATCGACTACCAGAATGCGCTCCTGGCCTGTTTGGATCATGGCTGTATTATTAAGTTTTTGTTCTTCATGATGGATAGACTGTACGGGAAAGTACATCAGAAAAGTAGTTCCTTGATTCAATTTTGATTGAAGTTCAATAAATCCACCTAAATTTCTAATAAATCCATAAACCATTGCCAACCCCATTCCAGTACCTTTTCCCCGAGGTTTGGTAGTGAAAAACGGCTCAAAAATTTTATTCTTTATTTCATCCGGTATTCCACAACCGGTATCTGCAACGGTTAATTGCACAAAACGTCCCTCTCTCACTTCAGGATTATTATTATATTGCTCCGGTTTTTCTATGATAATTTCTTTTGTTCGAAAGAAAATTTTTCCTTCACCATCAGGCATTGCATCTCTGGCGTTTACACATAGATTAATAATCATTTGGCTGAGTTGAGTGGGATCAGCCATAATCTCAGGAAGGTTTTTATCCAGGTCCGTTTCTATCTCAATCGTTTTAGGGAAAGTCGATTTAATTAATTTTATGGATTCTATTACGCAATTATTAATATTTACAGCTTGTAATTTAGGTTGCCCCTTTCTGGAAAAGATCAAAAGCTGCTGTGTCAGACCTGCAGCACGTTGAGCGCTCTTTTCAATAATATCTACATAGCGAAATAGGGGATCATCCGGTTCCATCTTCATCTTCATTAAAGAGGCGTAACCGAGAATACCAGCTAAAATATTATTAAAATCATGGGCCACACCACCGGCCAACATGCCTAGAGATTCCATCCGCTGAGAGTGTGCCAGTTGTTCCTTCATAGCGTTCCATTTTGTCATGTCGCGGATAAATCCGCTAATAGCTACAATATTACCATTTTCATCGTAAATTGGAGTTGAAGATATGGCCGTATCAATAATTTCCCCATCTTTGCGTTTTAACTTTAAAGGGAAGTTTCGCACATAGCCTCGGGTTTTTAAAAGATTGATCAATTTATCGCGCTCTTCTGGAACGGCATAGATATCTTCCTTTATTCTTAAGTTTAATACTTCCTCTTTAGATTCATAACCTAAAATCTTTATTCCGGCCTCGTTGATATCAAGCGGTCTTCCGTCTACAGTGCTTACGAAAATACCATCTTGTGAATCGGTAAATAATCTGCGGTACTTTTCCTCGGACTCCTTTAAGGCTTTAGTCCGTGCTTTAATTTCTTCTTCCAATTTAGTGGCCAGACGTCCTTTCATGTGCGCAAATAGTACTGAATACAAAAGAAGTAAAATCAAAACTCCAGACAGGAACTTAAAATACCAGCTATCAAAAAAAGGGACGGGTATTTGGATCAATTTGCTCCGTTGAACAGGCGACCAGGTACCTTCTACATTCCGGGCTTGAATTTCAAATTGGTAATTTCCTGGTGGAATATTTAAAAATGATATCATGGGATTGAATAGTCTGGGGATATATTGCCACTCATGATAGCCCTTTAAACGATAGCGAAGGGCTATGTTCCTTTCATCTTTAAATGATATACACAAGAAATTAATAACAAGATCTCCATCGCCTTTATCATCTGAAAAGAAATCTAAAAACCTTATATGCGGAGGGCCTACCTTAAAATCATAAATTGGTTGATAGAGTGAAAGCCCATTACGCGTTCCAATCCATATTTGGCCTTCCGAATTTTGAAATAGTGCATCACGGTTGCACTCCTGACCTGCCAAACCATTAAAATAATCATAATGAGTTACATTCTTAGATGAATCGATAATTTGAACCCCTCGATCCGTACCGAGCCATACTCTATTTTCAGAGTCTGTTAAAATAGCATAGACTTCAAATTTCATCACTTTTTGATGCACAGGATACAGGTTATTTTGTTTAAATTCAAATAATCCAGCTCTTGTAGCAACTAATATTTTTGAATGTTGAGAATATTTTATATCATATACGCTTTTAGAGTTCGGATATTTTTTATTCCACACATCAAAAACCTTTTTATCCGGAGTAATGACCACAACCCCATGACTTATTGTTCCCAGAAGTAAAGTACGATCAGGTAAGGCCATAATTCTTCGGATAATTAGGTTTTTGGTATAATTTTGTAGGTAAGGGGCAAACCGGTTAGCAGAGTATTTAAATAAGCCGTGATAGGTACCAACTAAAAATTGGTTGCCGCTTAGACGAACAATTGTGTTTATGCTTCTACCAGGGGGAGGTAGAATCATTTCATATGTCCCTGAACGATGAATTTTAACAAGACCCAATTGTTGCGCTGCCGCAATAATAGTATCATTTCCCAGAGGCAGTAAATCCATGAATCGTTTATTAGACCGCTCATTCGGCGCTAGAAGGTTACCAATTAATACACTTTTAAAAGTTTTACCATTGTACAACGTAAATCCATTGTCATGGCCAAAAATCATTGGCCCCCGTGCAAATTGATTTATTGAGCTGACTTCAGTCTCCAATAAACCATGGTGTTCATTAAAATTTAAAAATCGTAAGGTAGGAATTTTAAAAAGCCCCATATAAGAGGTTATCCATAAATTTTTTTCCTGATCCATAAAAAAATTTATTGCGTCAAGATCTTTAGCCATCGGATGATACTTAATCACTTCCCATTTTTTTAAATAGTTATTAAAATGGAACAGTCTAAAGGTATTTCCCAAAAATACTCCCCCAAAACCATCATCAATAAGATGAACTGATGATCCATTGACGATATCACGCACCTCCTGGGATAAAGGAATTTTTTTTATGATTGCTGATTTTCGATATTTATAAATATTTTGAGATGTAAGGAATAGATAATTTTTGGTCTTTGCTCCATCCTGATCGCTATAGCTAATTTGAAACGCACGAATTTTTTCTTTCTGAAATAAAGATGGCAACGATATCTTTTGATGGTTCTTACCATCAAAAGCAAAGAGGCCATTATTTGTAAGAATTAAAAATTGCTTTTGGTCTTCCTTTACTCCAAGAAACTTCGTTGTCTTAGAGCTCAAATCAGAAGCATTGAGTACAGCCCATCTATTTTTGAAAAAGTATACAATCCGATTCTTCAGCATTATTAAAATGAAAAGATTATCATCGTTTGTACCTTTTACTTTAAAATCTTTAATGTCTGAAGGTGTATGGATTGATTTGGGGAGGAATGTTGCCTGCCAATGATTTTCGTCTAAATGATAAATTCCCCACGATAATCTTAGTCCTGAAGACCACAACCGATTAGAATTATCAGAATCAAGAAAAACGGGATAAAAAGCTCCATTTTTGCTAATCGAAGAATCAATTTGCCAATGGAACCCATCATATTTGCATAACCCCTTTCGTGTGGCAAACCACAGTTGTCCACTAGTATCCTGAGTAATATTGTATATTTCATTGGATGGTAAACCATCTTCTATTGTATATAGACGAATATTGTATTCTTGTGACCAAAGAGAGATGGTGAATAATAAAATAAAAAGTATTTTTTTTACCGTATGCATAATATAAAGCTAAATTAATTTCTTTTTCTATTTCATCGGCAATAAAATTAAAAAGTTTATTGGGTTCTGAAGGAGCTTTTATTTCATAATGTTATTCATTCTGCAAAGATCATAGGTAGACCTTGAAAATAACAAACGGTTTAATTACTTTATCATTGACCAATGGGCTGCCGCGTTTTGCAAAATAAAAACCGACGCATCGAAAGAAGACGTGTCATTTTCCATTTTATTTTATCAGCACATGTTAAAATCGTTAAACCTGAATCGGATTAATTCCACTTACTATATACAGGACAAGAACGAAAAACGTAAGCAGTAGCTGCTTTTGTATATTTGCCAATATAAATTATCGCCTCATTAAAAAACAGATTCATCGGGAAAAAGAATCCATTACACTGGTATTCTAAGGCAGCATAGCCGCAACCATTAATCAACCACAGAAAACTCCAAGAAGCTACAAAGACCCTAAGGATATTTTGAGATAAGATTTTTTTTCAACCCGCACCATTCTCCCCCTCGCCCGCTTTGCGGGAGAGGGGGCCGGGGG
>NZ_JBSMDE010000085.1:0-50923 GCF_056497305.1 Caldithrix sp.
GATTCGAACCTACGACCCTCCCGACTTGTCGGGATGCTCAAGACCAACTTAGTGATTTTTTTTCAATAAAAAGAGTCTACCGAATTGGCAGGCTGAAAGAGTGTGGGCGATGTAGGATTCGAACCTACGACCCCCTGCTTGTAAGGCAGGTGCTCTAGACCAACTGAGCTAATCGCCCTTGACTTTACCCTTGGCCATTATGGCCACAGGAATTACAATGAGATAGGCAATGATCAGCACAATGGGCGCCAGATGTAAAGAGAGAAATCCTTCTGCCGGAGGCTGAGCCATAAAAATGTAGCCCAGAATGATCAAGCCCAACCCTACAAGAAAAATATTGATGTTTTTCTTGCTGATAACAATGGCTTCCACTCGTTTTTCGTGGCGCTTTTTCTGATCTTTTTTTCTGGCTTGTTTAGCCATTTTGCTTACTCTCGCGTTAATTTTGAGCCCCAAATATAACCAGAATTTCACCCTCTTGCAAAAATTTTTTAATTTGTTTGAATTGATTACTTTCTTTGCTTAATTTCGTAAAAATTGCAAAGGAAGATCGAGCGATGAAGTCAAAATCGCAAAAAATACGACTGGGTATCTTTGTCTTTGTGGGGCTGTTGTTACTACTGGGTCTGGTGCTTATTCTCTCCATTGAAAGGTATTTTAAGGAAAAAGACATCTACTACATCAAATATCAAAATGTGTCTGTTAGCGGACTCGATGTGGGCAGCGCGGTAAAATACCTGGGTGTGCATATTGGTTCCGTTCAGAAAATTGAAATTGATCCCCGCAACATCAGTCAGATCATTGTAACCATTGGCGTACAGCATGGCACACCCATCAAGCAGGATGTGGTGGCCGATATCTCCACTGTTGGCATTACGGGTCTTAAAATCATCGAATTACGCGGTGGAACGCAGGAAGCGCCATTGCTCAAGCCAGGAGGTAACATTCAGCCAGGAAGATCCTTAACCGAAGAGATAACCGGTAAGGCCGAAGTACTGGCTGAAAAGATTGAATTGATCTTAAACAATCTGCTGCAACTGACTGATCCTCTCAATCAAAAGAAGGTTATCAACCTGGTTGAAGAGTCGCAGTCCGCGGTCAGTCGGTTAAATCGAATTTTGGCTCAAACCGAACCCCGCCTGGAAAATGTGATGGCCCATCTCGACAGCACCACGGGGCATCTAACCTATGCCGCGCGTTCGGCCAGAAATACCCTGCAAACCATCGAACAGGTAGTGGAATCGGATACCTTTAAAATGACCATGCGCAATATTGCTGAAGTCACGGAAAAGCTGAACAAAGCCAATATTTACAATCTAGATGAGGATCTGAATTTTGCTGTTGATCGCCTGAATCACTTGTTGGAACAGGTGGACTTATTGGTCAACATGAACAGCGTGCGTCTGAATCAGACCATGGAACAGTTAAATCAGACCATGCAGTATCTGAATAGTGCCGCCCGCCAGATTGATGAAGACCCATCTATTTTGCTGGGTGGCAGTAAACCGGAGAATCCGCCAGATGAAAACCTTAAAGACTAAACTACTCGTTACTTTGCTGAGTTTTTTAATTTTTTCTCTGACAAATTGCACCAGTGAACGCGTTTTGAAAAAAATTTATGTGCTGGATGAACAAATCGATTCCACCCTCATCCATCCAACTCCGCTGCCCTATGCCGTAATGATTGAGCCGTTCTGGGCCAGTCCCGCCTACAGGACAAGGCAAATTGCGTTACGCACCAATGGACATGAGCTGCAGTATTATTACTACCACCAATGGAGTGAAGCGCCGGCCGTGGCCTTCAGGTTTTTGTTGTGGCGCAAATTAAAATCGCTCAATCTGTTTCAAAATTGCGAGTTAGCCGTAGGCCAGGTTTTCCCGCAATACGGCATCGGTGGAACATTGGACAGGGTAGAGGTCAGAGCCCGGGACAAAACCCATAAATTCCCTCAGGCTGCCATTAAAGGCCGACTCGAACTGTTCGAGTTTAAAACGCGTCAAACCGTGGTTGCCCACACATTTGAACGGGCCATGCCCCTAACCAAAAAATTTTCCATGAACCAGTTCGTGACAGCAGTAAACCAGATGGTTAATAGTGAACTGGACCAATTCATTGCCAAAATCGTAAAACAGTTGCAATAGTGGATTGATTGCATGGACCCGTTAAACATTACCCTGCCCGAGCACTTCGATCATACACAGATTAAGTCCATAGAAAAGATGCTTCTTAAATACAAAAGCAAAACATTTGCCGGGCAGACTCTTTTGCTCGACTTTCAGAATATGCGCCAGTTGGATAGCGCCGCCGCTGTCTTTTTGTATCATCTGAAAGAGGAATTTAAAAGCAGAGGCATTGAACTGCGCTGGCTCAACGTTGCTCCTGAGGTAGAGAAAACGCTCAGGTTATTTAAACCGGTTAAACCGGCCCCTTTGTCGCAGCCCGCGGCAAACCTATTTGAGCTTATTGGGCAGGCCGGCTACAATCTGCTCACTCAATTTAAAGAATCCGTTTTTTTGTTCTCGAATATCGGCTTCTGGTCGGTGGTGAGCCTTTTAAAACCGCGATTACGCAGAAAGGGGGAGATCAGCAACCAGGGCGTTTTAGTGGGGGCCAATGCCTTACCCATTGTGGCCTTGATTGCCTTTCTCATCGGTTTCATCCTGGCATTGCAATCAGCGGCGCAATTGCGCCAGTTCGGGGCCAATATTTACGTGGCAGATTTAATTGCCATTGCCATGGTCAGCGAGATGGGGCCATTGATCACCGCCATTTTAGTAGCTGGGCGGTCCGGATCGGCTATTACCGCCGAAATTGCGACCATGAAGGTAAGCGAAGAAATCGATGCCCTGACTGTGATGGGCGTGGATCCCATCCCCTACCTGATCGTGCCCAAACTCTATGCCCTGGTGATCACCTTACCACTGCTAACCGTATTTGCCAATATCATTGGCATTTTGGGCGGAGCCATTATTGGCGTTACCTATCTCGATATTGGCTTCTACGCTTTTTTCAAAGAAGTTTTTACTGTTTTGCGCTACAAAGAAATTGTTACCGGTCTGGTGAAAAGTTTGACCTTTTCGATCATTATTTTGTTTACCGCTGCCTATTTCGGTTTTAAAGTAAAAGGCGGCGCCGAAGGCGTGGGCCGGGTGACTACCTCCTCGGTGGTCGCCTCCATCTTTTTTGTGATTGTGGCCGATAGTCTGTTAGGATTAATCTTTTATTTTGGAGAACCAGCCTTCTGATGAATGAACCGGTCATTCAGGTCCAGAATTTGGTCAGTGGTTACGAAGATCAGATTATTTTAGACCAGATTACCTTCGATGTAACGCCTGGCGAAATTCTGGTAATTTTAGGCACCAGCGGT
The DNA here is from genome assembly GCF_056497305.1 of Caldithrix sp. Classification (NCBI taxonomy): domain Bacteria; kingdom Pseudomonadati; phylum Calditrichota; class Calditrichia; order Calditrichales; family Calditrichaceae; genus Caldithrix; species Caldithrix sp. The sequence continues at coordinate 3,369 of NZ_JBSMDE010000085.1, forward strand.
TGTGGTAAAACCACGCTGCTCAAACACTTGATTGGACTCATGCAGCCTTTTTCGGGCCAAATTTCATTGTTGGGCAAAGATTTGCTAAAGGCCGATGAAAAAGAATTGCTAAGCCTCATGCAGCAGGTGGGCGTCCTGTTCCAGAACAGCGCTTTGTTGAATTCCATTACCGTGGCAGAAAATGTAGCCATCCCTCTGGAACAGCACACCAATCTGAGCGCGGAATTGATCAAAGAAATTGTGCAGGTAAAGTTGTCTCTGGTGGGCTTGAAGGATGCCGCTTTGTCTTTGCCTTCGGAGTTGTCCGGCGGCATGCGCAAACGGGCCGCCCTGGCCCGCGCTATTGCGCTCGATCCCAAAATCCTGTTTGCCGATGAACCGGGTGCCGGGCTGGATCCGGTAACCGCTGCTTCTCTGGATCGTTTGTTGTTGAATTTGCGTGATTTGCTGGGTATGACTTTGATTGTCGTTACCCATGAGGTGGCCAGTATTAAACGCATAGCCGATCGTATTCTCTTTTTGCATCAGGGCCAGGTGGCTTTCTGGGGCCCTTTAAAGGATGCTTTGAATTCGGATATTGAACCCGTGCGTGAGTTTTTTACGGTTTGATTCGTCTGCACTCCATGCACGATGGTCAAGGACAGGGAAAAAGTCCTGATTCTTGCTTTGACCTCTTTTTGACTTTTTTCAAATCGACAGGTAAAAATAGCCATTTTTGACCATGTTCAAAACCGGTTTGCTTTTACCCATTCTGGTCTTGACTCTTTATTTAAAGGTTCCGCTTTGGGCCCAGCAGAACGATGTGCTGGAACGCTGGTTCGATTTAATTCATGATGACCCAACTCTGGCCGAAATCCTGACTGAGTTGCGCGAAAATCCTGTGCCTGTAAATCAGGCAGACCGCCAACAATGGCAACGTATTCCATTGATCACCCAGCAAGAAATTGATTCCATTTTGAGCTATCGTCAGCGGCGGGGAACCTTTACCAGCATTCGTCAGCTTCAGAAAATCGTTGGCCGTGAGAAATATCGCCTGATCCGACCGTTTGTGATATTGAGGCCCGTCAAGAGAGAGAAAACGATTTTAACGCAGCGCAATTACTGGAGTGTGGAAACTCCCCAGGAAATCCTTACAGGAAAATTTAACGGGAGCAAGCTGTACAACCTGACCCGCTTTCAATATCTGAAAAAAGAACAGTGGGCGATGGGCTTGGTTTTGCAAAAAGATGTGGGAGAATCGTCTTTCAACGATTACTGGAATGCCTTTGCTGCTTACTACTCTAAACACTGGCAGCTATTCCTGGGCAGCTACTATTTACAGTTTGGGCAGGGCTTGCTTTTTGCCTCTCCTTTTGGTCGTGTAAAGACCAGCCTGGTCATGTTACCGTTTCAATCTGGCCTCAACAAGGTAAGCCCCTATCAGGGCACGGCAGAAAACTGGGCCCAGACCGGTCTCTGTTTCAAAGGCCAGATGCACCGTAACCTGCAAATCATTCTCTTTGGCGCCCGTAATCTTCGCGATGGACGTTTTAACCCGGAAACGCGACGCATCATCGGTTTTGAGTTTTCCGGGTATCACCGTTCGACAACAGAGCGAGCCCGGCAGGACATCATCCAGGAAAACGTGTTTGGCTTGCAGGTAACGCATCGTTTAAAACCGGGTGTGCAGGCGCAATGGACGCTGGTGCAATTTCATTACAGACCAGGCATTGAACGTAACGAATGGAATGTAAAATCCTCTGAGTTGCGGAAAAAATTTTACGATTTTAATGGCGATGATCTCCTGTTGAGCAGTCTGGCCTATGATGTTCAAAAAAGAGATTGGCATTTAAGCGGAGAAATTGCCGGCGGCAGACACAGCGCTCCGGCCTGGACGCAAAGTTGCTGGCTGCAAAAAGAACCATTGCGCACCGGCCTCATTTTCTGGAATTTGGCGCCTGGTTTTCACTCACCTTATGGTAGGGTGTTGGGCCAGAGCGATCCCTTTCCCGGAGCGATACGTGGATTGTACGGGGCCCTCAGCTGGCAGAGAGGTAACTGGGAGTTCAATTTCTACAAGATTTTGAGTCAGGATTTATGGCGCAGCTATCAAAGCCCGTTTCCGCAATTAAAAGACGAATGGCTGGCGCAACTGCGCTGGATGTTTGGAGAGCATGATTTGACGCTGCGCTGGCGGGAAAAAGTGACTGGATTTTCAGGCCAGGAACCAGGCTCCGGTTTCCAGCAAGCGGATGAAATTCGAATTCAATATGCTACTCAGCTGAAGAACAGGATTGAATTTAGAACGCGGCTGGATAGCAAACACCTGAAACACTCCGGTCAAAAGGGTCTACTTACTTTTCAACAAATCCGCTGGGTTGTGTCACGGCGCTTGCGTTTGTATTTCAGAGTGACCTTTTTTAGAACCGATGCCTATGATTCCAGAATTTACGAGTACGAGCAGGACGTGCCCGGAAGTTTTGCCAATTATCCTCTTTATGGACAGGGATTTAAATGGTACGGACTCATTCAGTGGCAGCCGTTTAATGGTTTGAAAATCTGGCTCAAATATCGCTATTTATTCATTAAAGACAATGCCTTAGCCGATGTGGATTATGGGCGGAATGTCAGTGCGCTAAAACGTCTGCTGCATTTGCAAATCAGGGCGACCTTTTAAGACATTCAGCCATCCGCCTCCAAAGGCCTTATCTCTTCCACCTGCCATTTTTCATTGACCCATAAGCCAATAATTTGCACATCCCTAAAGTGCTGTTTAAGGAAATTGATGGCTTTCTGGATGTGTTCGATCTGCACGGCTTTTGGGTTAGGATTGCCGGCGCAGTCGTGGTGGCCAATCACGGCAATGTGTTGCGATTGATGAGCCCTTAGAGAGATACGAATTCTGGAGAGTAGAGAATCAATCAGCTGCCTGTCGGTCTGTTCAGCCAGAATGCGGTTTGGACCGGCTTCGGTAATCATATCGACAAAGAGTCGATCAAATCGTTTCTGCAAATAAGAGATCACTGCAGTTTGAATTCGACCATCCATGCAGTTAATGGCTGTACAAAATTGCATCCAATATCTCCATAGTTACCACACTTTAATCCAGCGCCAGATTTCCCGTGGAATGGGTTTTTTTCCGACCATTAATGTGGACATGCGAAAAATCCGTCCGGCAATAAAGACCATGGCCGCAATGGAAAGCAACATCAAAATAATGGTGCCATAGATATCGAACATGATGGGCGTGGTGGAAAGCGGAATGCGCATAATCATGAACGATGGCGTTAAAAAGGGAATAAAGCTCAGAATACGAATGACCGGTGCATTGGGATCGGCCAGAACCAACAACGAGAGCAGTACTGGGAAAATGGCAATAGTACGCAATAGCTGATTGATCTGTTGGGCGTCATACTCGCTGGCCGAGACCGAGCCGATGGTAACGAAAATGGAACCATAAAACAAAAAGCCCAGACTAAAGTAGATGAGAAAATAGAGAGCATTCTGCCAGTTCAGGTAAGTGATTTTGTCGCCCGGAATAACCCCGATGGAGATCAAAAGCAGGGTGATGGCGAACCAGCTGAATATTTGCACCAGACCTAAAAAGCCCAAACCAAAAATTTTACCGCCCATAAGCTGACTGCTGGAAACGTAAGAGAGTAAAATTTCAATCACCCGATTGGACTTTTCTAAAAGGACGCTGCTAAAAACATAGCCGCCGGCCGTAAAAATAGCCATGAAAAGTAAAAAGACGCCAATTAAAGGGCCGTAAAACTGGACATAAAAGTTCCACTCCTGTTGCCCTTCGGGTAACAACTGGTATTTTTTGAGATAGATGGGCCGGAACCAGCGGCGGATTTTGCTGCGAGGAATCTGGTCATTTAAAATGCGCTTCTTGATAATAATGGTTTGCAGAATTTTCTCGAAACGGTCAATCTCTTTTAAGTCGCCCGGCGTCTTGGTGTGATATTCCACAATACCGTTTTTTGCAAAATCTGGTCCAAAGACCAGGTAAGCGTTTAAAACATCCATGTGCAACAGGGAGTCTGCGGTTTTGAGCGCTTCACGTTTGTAAAGCGAATCCATGGCCGATTTGAAGCGGGAGAGCTCAATTTCGATCAGTTCTTTCTCTTCTCTGGTATTTTGCAGTTTTTCGTAGGAGGTGCGTAAAACGTAGTCGCGATTTGGAATGCGTCGGTTTTTGTAATATTGCATGCGCTCGCTCTTGATCTGTTCATAAGCCAGGTTGATGGAATCCAGACGCGCCTTGATCTCTTCATATTTGGCAAGCATCTGTTTGTACGGTCTGGAATTGCCCACGGCCACATTCATTACCAGGTACTCAGAGGACTGGTTTTCCAGACGGTAGCTACGACTCAGTTCCCGCTGCAGCTCTTCTTTGATGTTCTGACCGGAAAGATCGATTAAACCGATAAGTTTGGTGGTAATCTGGGGTTGTAAATTGAAAATGAACAGAGGCAATGTAATGACAGCAGCAAACAAAAAAGGCGAAACAAACGTGTTAAACAGAAAGGAACGCGATTTAATGCGCGTGGTAAATTCCCAGCGGGCAATACGAAAAATATTTTTCATTTTGAATCCTCAGTCTGTTCCTGAATCAAACGGATAAAAATATCGTGCAACGATGGCTCAAATACTTCAAAACGCAAGATGCGTGCCTTTTGCTCCACCTGTTTTAAAAGATCGGTCAGTTTGAGTGTCTTGTTTTCGAGGACAAACTTGTAGCTGTTTTTTCCTTCTTCAATGATTTGCAGGCCGGACATTTCGGCTAGCTGCGGAATAGGGCGGTCTGCTTCAATGTAATAGGCGTCTTCACGAAACTGTTTCTTGATCTTAGAAATGGGGCCGTCTATTACCACCTGAGCCTGGTTGATTAAACAGATGTGGTCGCACAGTTTTTCGGCCTGATCCATCAGATGTGTGGAGAGGATCAGAATTTTGTTCTTGCTTTTGTATTCTTCCAGAAGTTCCTGTAACACCGATTGGTTAATGGGATCCAGACCGGTGAACGGCTCATCCAGAATCAACACATCTGGATCATGTAAAAAAGCCGCAATAAATTGAATTTTCTGCTGGATGCCTTTTGAGAGTTCATTGATGTGGGCGTCGGTGTATTCCACAATACCCAGACGATCTAAATAACGAATGGCTTCGACCTCGGCCTTACGAATCGACAGGTTGTTCAGGGTCCCAAAGTAGACCAGAACATCCAGCACCCTGGCTCTGGGGTAAAGGCCCCGTTCTTCGGGCAGATAACCAAAATGGACGCCTTTTAATCTTTGACGACGGATGCCATTAAAAAGAATTTCTCCTTCGTCCGGCTGCAGAATGTTCATGATTATACGCATGGTGGTCGTTTTGCCGGCCCCATTGGGTCCCAATAAACCAAAGGTTTCGCCGCCCTGTACTGTAAAACTCAGGTTGTTTAAAACCACATGGTCATTAAAACGTTTACTGACATTCTGGACTTCCAGAATATTCTGTTCCATGAATTCCCGACCTCTATTTGATTAATTCAAACTGCCCGTGAGTTGCATTCTGTAATTTGAGTAAAAATTCATCCATTTTGCTTTGTGGTAATTCGACGTAAAAGGTCACGCCATTAGAATAATCGCTGTGCGTAACCCGTCCACCCAATTGACCGAGCAAATGGTAGATGTGGTTTTCGTGCGCAAAAGGGGTTTTGATTTGTAAGGAACCGGTTTTGATTTTTTCTTTGATTTTCAGCGATTTCAGGGCTTCTCTGGTAGCATCGCCATAGGCGCGAATGAGTCCACCCGTACCCAGTTTTGTCCCCCCAAAGTAGCGGGTTACCACACAAAGCACCTCGAACAGGTTTTGCCCTTCGAGCGCCTGCAAAATGGGTTTGCCAGCCGTGCCCGAGGGTTCGCCATCGTCAGAAAAGCGGAAAGTCTGTTCATCAATTCGGTAGGCAAAACAGTTGTGGGTAGCATCATAATATTGCTTTCTAACAGTCGCGTATGTTTCTTCAGCTCCCTCTTTACTTTTAACCGGGAAGATTTGCGCAATAAATCGGGAACCTTTAACATTCAACCTGGCTATAGCCCTGGAGGCGGGTACTAAGTAGCGATCCATAAGCGTTTACAACTGTAATATTAACATAAGATTAAAAATTTTAGTTACTTAAATACTTGCGTTCAATTTAGATAAACAACAGGTATTTGTCAAGGCGGGCAACAAATTCGTGGAACATGAAGGCCAGCGAACTGTAAATAATTGAGAAATGATAGAAACCGGAAAAAATGATTTGAAATGATTAAAAAATGTCTTTATATTTGAAATCTATTGCAATAACAATGGTCCGGTAGTTCAATCTGGTTAGAGCACCTGCCTGTCACGCAGGAAGTTGCGGGTTCGAGTCCCGTCCGGACCGCTTTTCAAAGGTTCACGAAGGCACTTCGTGAACCTTTTTTTTGGGGGGTGTGACGCAAAGGCAGTGTAGAGCTTCAGCTCGAGACGTTGTAAGGGCGAAGCATTTTTTGCAAAGTCTTTCTCAAAAGCGATTTTAACTTATACACAAAGAGGTTGCGCTAATTGGAACAACCTTCAGCAAAATGCTTCGCCCTTACGCCTGAGAAAGATTTCTCCACTTTGCACGTCGCTTTCGCCCCGCGCATCGGTCGAAATGACAGTTAATTGGTTTCAAGCGCACCGTAACTCGAACTTTAGCTCGGGCCCTCCACAGGCAGAAACAATTTCCCCCTGGTCCCGATTTTCGTGGAGAAAGTAGCAGGAGGTGAGGACGAAAAAGACAAAGCCTGCTTTAGCGAAGCGAAAATCCCGATTCTCGGGGACAGGCCCGTCTGGCCACCGGACAGGCTTGTCCGGCCGTAGGACGGGCCCGCCAGTCTGGCAAAGCGCAGCCGGACAGGCCATTCAACCGTTCAACTAATCAACAATTCAACAGCTTTACTTACTCACACAGCACAGAAATTTTTGCATTCCGCTATGGCGGAATAGATCTTTTGAAGGGAGTATTTTAAACGTTTTACCGGGTCGTCTTGCTATTTTTATTCAGGCCCTTGCTTCTGGCCTTTATTAGAGATGATTTTTGAAAAACGGATTATTTTTCATTGCGCAACTGTTTTAAATATCTGTAGATTTGTGCCGAATACGATTTAGGAACGTTTTAATAGCAGCAAAGGATTAGCTGGATGCTAAACCACACTCAAAAATTAAACCGCCTGGTGGAATTTGGCCTTGAAATCAGCCAGGTGGCCGATCTCGACCTGCTGCTGGAAAAAGTGTTGAGTGAAGCGAGATTTTTGTTCAATGCTGATGCGGGATCGATTTACATCAGGGAAGGGCATCTGTTGCGCTTTACCATTTCCCAGAATGAGACTTTGCAAAAACGACTGCCCAAAGGCAAAAAATTAATTTACACTTCTTTTACCCTGCCGATTAACAACAATTCGATTGCCGGCTATGTGGCCAATAATGACTACACTTTGAACCTGCCCAATGTGTACAAACTGGATCCGAACTTGCCTTTTTCTTTTAATCCGGAGTTTGATAAAATCAGTGGCTACCACACCCAATCCATGTTGACCATCCCCATGAAGAATACGCGGAACCAGATCATCGGTGTGTTGCAATTGATTAATGCTCAGGACGATGCCGGGCATATTGTTCCCTTTGATCCCGAAGATGAGCCCATTGTGAAGCATTTTGCTATTTACGCGGCCAATGCCATTGAACGGGCGCAAATGACGCGGGATACCATCGAACGTATGATCAGCATGGCCGAGCTAAGAGACCCCAAAGAGACCGGCCCTCATGCCAATAGAGTGGCGGCCTATGCAGTGGAACTCTTTGAGGCCTACGCCCACAAAAAAAACATGCCTCAGAAAGAGATCGATCGAACCAGAGATGCTCTGCGTATGGCAGCCATGCTCCACGATGTGGGCAAGGTAGCGATTTCTGATACGATTTTGAAAAAACCTGGTAAATTAACGGATGAAGAATACGAAATCATGAAGTTACACACCATTCATGGCGCACGGCTTTTCCTCAATCCCCGCTCGGATTTTGATGATTATTCGGCGATTGTGGCATTGAACCACCATGAACGCTGGGACGGTAAAGGCTATCCCGGGCACGTTGATCCTTTAAGCGGTAAGCCCCTACCAGGTTACGAAGATGAACATGGTAAAGCTCGCGGCAAAAGGGAGGAAGAAATTCCGCTCTTTGGTCGTATTGTAGCCCTGGCCGATGTGTACGACGCGCTCTCTTCCAGGCGCGTTTACAAACAGGCCTGGTCAGAAGAAAAAGTTCTGCAGGTGCTGGAAGAGGAAAGGGGAAAACAATTCGATCCCAATCTGGTGGATTGTTTTTTTGAGAGATTGGAGAGCATCCGGGCCATTGCTTCAAAATATCCGGACCGCGAAGATTGATCGCTACAAAGCATTGCGGTCAACCAGGACCGCGCCATCGTACAACCGGCCGTGGTCTTCAACCATTACTGTTTATTTTTGTGGACGAACTTATTGCTTCCCGATCGCATAACTGAATGGGCAGTAACGTACTCAGCAAAATTTTTTTAGTCCTCTCAGTGCGCAAAAAATTCAGAAAAGATGTAAATCCATCGGAAAAATAGTAAATTTTTTTTTCAAAAAATGTAAAAATGATTAGCGTTGAAATAATTTTATTTTTATCTTTGCGTCTTATGCAGTTCATTGAGAAAATTTTCATATTTTGGGGAATAATTCATTTACTGAATGCGTAATAAAGTTTTTTACGCCAAAATAATTGAAAAATTTCACAAACTTTAACCCTGTTTACGATTTAAGAAAGGGATTTGGTTTTGGAAGTTACAACACCTCAATGGCCATTGCTGGTGTACATCGTGGCCGTTCTTGGCCTGGTAAGTATTATGATCGGGCTTTCCTATCTTTTAGGGCAAAGACACAAAGAGCGGGCCACCGGTGACTATTATGAGGCGGGTATTTTGCACACCGGTACCTCCCAGATTCGTTTTACGGCCCACTTTTATTTAATCGCTCTTTTCTTTATTATTTTCGATTTAGAAGCGGTCTTCATTATTGCCTGGGCTATCGCTTACAAAAGCGTCGGCTGGCTGGGCTTTGCGGGCGTTGCTATTTTTATTTTGATTTTATTGATCGTGCTTGTTTACGAATGGCGTATTGGTGCCTTGAACTTTGCAGCCGATGGCAAAAAGATTATTCAAAAAATGAATGAATTAAAAAAGGTGAATCGACAATCATGAAATGGTGGTTAAGCAAACCCAATCAATCCATAAAGGGTGCTCTGCAGGATACCTCGGTGGAAGAGGCGGTTAAGCAGAGCGTGTTGTTAACGCGCTTGCAAGACCTGATTGCCTGGGGGCGTAAAAACTCTCTCTGGCCTTTTAACTTTGGCCTTTCCTGCTGCTATGTGGAGATGGCGACCAGTATTACCAGTAAATACGATCTGGCCCGCTTCGGGGCCGAAGTGATTCGTGGCACGCCCAGAGAGGCAGACATGATGATCATTGCCGGTACGGTTTTTTTGAAGATGGCGCCCATCATCAAACGGCTTTACGAGCAGATGATGGAGCCGCGTTGGGTGATTTCCATGGGTTCCTGCGCCAACTCAGGTGGGATGTTCGACGTTTATTCCGTGGTGCAGGGGGTGGACAAGTTTCTGCCTGTGGATGTTTACGTACCTGGCTGCCCACCGCGTCCCGATGCATTTCTGGATGGCTTAATGCGTCTGCAGGAATTGGTAGGCAATGAAAAACGGCCGTTAAGCTGGGTGGTTGGGCCGCAGGGAGTCATTAAACCGGAAAAGCGCATTGTGCGTGATGAGCGCTGGCCGGAAAAGAAAAAGACAACCTTTTTAAAGCCGCCGGATGAAATTTAACCTTAAGTGTCAGTCAAAATAGCGAAGATTAAAATATGACGTACGATCATAGTGTTGTTGAGCAGTTGAAACAGGAATTTGGGGCCCATAGTATGGTCTTGCAAAAAACGCAGGACGGCCTGCCCACAGTTTACGTGCAACCAGAGATGGTTGGCCAGGTGCTGAGATATTTAAAAAACAAGATTTCCAAACCGTACAAAATGTTGTACGATTTAACGGCCATTGACGAGCGCAATCGCCAGCACACAGAAGACCTGCCAAAGGGCGAATTTACGGTAGTGTACCATCTGCTTTCCTTTGATCGCAATTCGGATTTGCGTGTTAAGGTGGCTCTGCAGGGCGAGTATCCCTCCATCCGGTCCGTGACGGACATCTGGGCTAATGCCAACTGGTACGAACGGGAAGTGTACGACATGTTTGGCATCAGGTTTGACGGTCACCCCAATTTGCGCCGCATTTTGATGCCCGAAACCTGGGAAGGTCATCCGCTGCGTAAAGACCATCCGGCCAGAGCCACGGAAATGGGGCCCTTCCAGTTGCCGGATGATAAGCAGGACAGAGAGCAGGAAGCGCTGCAATTTAAACCGGAAGAATGGGGATTGCAACGTTCTTCGGAAGATACGGATTTCATGTTTCTGAATCTGGGGCCGCAGCATCCTGGAACACACGGCGTGCTGCGTCTAATTTTACAATTAGATGGCGAAGAATTGGTGGATGTGGTGCCGGACATTGGCTTCCACCACCGGGCACAGGAAAAAATGGCCGAACGCCAGACCTGGCACACCTATTTACCCTACACCGACCGCATCGACTACCTGGGCGGCGTCATGAATAATCTGGCTTATGTATTGGCGGTTGAGACCTTAGCCGGCATCGAAGTGCCCGATCGGGCCAAGGTCATTCGCATCATGCTCAGCGAGCTTTTCCGCATTGCCAGCCATCTGGTCTGGTACGGGACCTTTGCCCAGGATGTGGGCCAGATGTCGCCGGTCTTCTACATGTTCAACGACCGTGAACGCATCTTTGACATTATTATGGCCATTACCGGCGATCGCATGCATCCCAACTGGTTTCGCATCGGTGGGGTGGCTCAGGACCTGCCCAAAGGCTGGGACAAACTGGTCAAGGACTTTATCGATTATTTCCCGAAACAATTGAAGACTTACGACAAGCTGGTCATGAAAAACAAAATTATCAAGGCTCGAACTGTAGGCATTGGCGCTTACACCACGGAAGAGGCCATTGAGTGGGGCGTTACAGGTCCTGGCTTGCGGGCCACCGGTCTGGAGTGGGATTTTCGTAAAAAACGTCCTTATGGTGGCTATGACCAGTTTGAATTTGACATTCCCACCGGTCAGAATGGGGACGGGTACGATCGGGCCCTGGTGCGTATTGAAGAGATGCGTCAGAGTTTACGCATCATCGAGCAGTGCTGGAAGAACATGCCGGAAGGTCATTACAAATCGGATCATCCTTTAACCACGCCGCCGCGCAAAGAACGTACCATGCACGATATTGAGACACTGATTAACCATTTTCTGAATGTAACATGGGGGCCGGTCATTCCGCCGGGCGAGGCCTTTCATGGGATTGAAGCCACCAAAGGCAACAATGGTTTTTATCTGATCAGTGACGGGGGAACCAATTCCTATCGTACGCGTGTTCGAACTCCTTCCTTTCCCCATATTCAAATGGTGCCCTACATCAGTCGCGGGCACACCATTGCTGACCTGCTGGCTATTTTAGCCAGCATTGATTATGTTTTAGCCGATGTTGACAGGTAAATCAATAATACGGATTGCGTTATGCTGAACGAGAAAGAAATCGTAGAAATAGAAGAACATATCAAACACTATCCGCGCAAACAGGCTGCTGTCATCGAAGCTTTGAAAGTGGTGCAGGCCCACCGCGGTTATGTTTCTGACGAGAGCGTAAAAGACATTGCCCAATTTTTAGAAATGACGCCGGATGAAGTGGATAGCGTGGCTACCTTTTACAATCTCATCTTTCGTAAGCCGGTAGGGGAGCACGTTATTCTGCTTTGCGACAGCGTGAGTTGCTGGATTATGGGCTACGAAAATGTGCGGGATCACTTAAAACAAAAATTGAAAATAGATATTGGCCAGACCTCAGAAGATGGGAAATTTACGCTTTTGACCATTCCCTGTCTGGGAGCCTGTGATCGGGCGCCGGCCATGATGGTGGACAATGACCTGCACGGTCAGTTAACCCCTGAAAAAATCGATCAAATTCTTGAAAAATATAAGTGAGAATAGATTAGCCTATGGAACGACCATTAACACAACATATTCGGCCCGGTGAAACCAATTTTTTAAAGGATTACCAGAAAAATGGCGGGTATCAGGGATTGAAAGCCGCTTTAAAAATGACGCCTAAAGAAGTGCAGGAAGTGGTGAAAAAATCGGGGCTGCGCGGCCGGGGCGGCGCCGGTTTCCCTACGGGTTTAAAGTGGAGTTTTGTGCCCATCGGCGATGATGCGCCGCGTCCCAAATACCTGATTGCCAATGGCGACGAAATGGAACCGGGCACTTTTAAAGATCGCCTGCTGTTAGAAGGCGATCCTCACCAGTTAATTGAAGGCATGATCATCAGCGCGTACGCCATTCAGGCCGAAATTGGCTACATCTTTTTACGCTGGGCTTACAAAAAAGCAGAGCAGATCATCAGCAAGGCGTTGAATGAGGCGTACGAAGCCGGCCTGTTGGGTAAAAACATATTAGGCAGCGGCTTTAATTTTGATCTGTATTTGCACACCAGCGCCGGGCGTTACATCTGTGGAGAAGAGACGGCGCTGCTTAATTCGCTGGAAGGCAAACGGGCTAATCCCAGAGCCAAGCCGCCATTTCCACAAACCAGCGGGTTGTTTGGTAAACCCAGTATCGTCAACAATATCGAAACCCTGTGTAATGTCCCCCACATCCTGCGCAATGGCACGGACTGGTATCACAGTCTCAGCCTTAGCGTGGATGGCGGCACCAAGATCTTTGGCGTGAGCGGCAAGGTAAACAATCCTGGCTTGTGGGAATTGCCCCTGGGCGTAACCTTGCGTGAAGTGCTGGAAGAAAAAGCTGGCGGGCTGCGTAAAGGAGTTAAGTTTAAAGGATTGCTACCGGGTGGCGCTTCGACCGATTTCCTGGTCGAAGAACATATGGACATTAAGCTGGATTACAAAGGCGTGGAAGAAGCCGGCAGCCGCCTGGGCACCGGTACGATGATCGTGTTAGACGATCAGACCTGTGTGGTGGGCATGGTGCACAACTTAGAGCAGTTTTTCGCTCAGGAATCCTGCGGCTGGTGTACGCCCTGCCGGGATGGGCTGCCCTGGGCCCGCAATATTTTGTGGGCCATTGAAAACGGCCAGGGCAAGATGGAAGACCTTGAAATCCTGGCCGGAATGACCAAAACGTTGGGCCCGGGCCACACCTTTTGCGCTCTGGCTCCCGGCGCCATGGAGCCATTGCAAAGCGCTTTAAAATATTTTCGTGAAGATTTTGAGCGTCATATTAAAGAACAACGCTGCCCCTGGAGGTCTTGAGAATGGTTAAGATTACAATAGATGGCAAAACATACCAGGTCGAGCCGAAAAAGAATCTCTTACAAACGGTTTTGTCTTTGGGCCTGGATTTACCCTATTTTTGCTGGCATCCGGCCATGGGATCGGTTGGCTCCTGCCGGCAATGTGCGGTGAAAAAATACGCCGACGAAAACGATCAGAAAGGCCGAATTGTCATGGCCTGTATGGAACCTGTGGTTGACGGCCTGCGCATCTCAATCAATGATCCGGAGGTTAAGCAGTTCCGGGAAAACATCATTGAGTTGATTATGACCAACCATCCGCACGATTGTCCGGTGTGTGATGAAGGTGGCGAATGCCACTTACAGGACATGACTCTGATGTCCGGCCATAACTATCGCAGATACGAATTTAATAAGCGTACGCACAAAAACCAGTATCTGGGGCCCTTTATCAATCATGAAATGAACCGCTGCATTGCCTGCTACCGCTGCGTTCGCTTTTACCGCGAATACGCCGGGGGACGCGATTTCAATGTGTTTGCTTCGAGGAATCACGTCTTTTTTGGCCGTTACGAAGATGGCGTGCTGGAAAATGAGTTCAGCGGTAATCTGGTCGAAGTTTGTCCTACGGGTGTGTTCACCGACAAGACCTACAAACAACATTACACGCGTAAATGGGATTTGACCACGGCGCCCAGTATTTGTCATAATTGCAGCCTGGGATGTAATATCATCGCTGGTGAACGTTACGGCCTGGTTCGCCGGATTGCCAGTCGCTACAACGAAAAAGTAAACGGTTATTTTATTTGCGACCGCGGACGCTTTGGCTACGAATATGTCAACAGCGACCAACGGATTAAAGAACCCCTGCGCCGCGGACAGGCTTCCGGTCAGTTAGAGCCGGTGGATGTGCCCACGGTGTTTGAATTCGTAAAAAAAGTGATGAATAAGAAGGGCAACATTCTGGGCATTGGCTCTCCCAAAGCATCGCTTGAATCCAATTACGCTTTACAAAAACTGGTGGGTAAAGAACACTTTTTTGCCGGAGTCGATGCGCTGGAACATCGCCTGGTGCTCAAAGCCATGGACATCATGCAAAACGGGCCTTCCAATGTTCCATCCTTAAAACAAACCGAAAAAGCCGATGTGGTGCTGGTGCTCGGAGAAGATGTGACCAATACTGCGCCCATGCTGGCCCTGAGCCTGCGCCAGGCTTCGCGGGTGCGCCCCATGGAACTACCCATCAAAATGAACATTCCTACCTGGCATGAGATGGCTGCTATGGAAATCATGCAGGATGAACGTGGGCCGTTTTTTGTGCTGACGCCCAATGAAACCAAACTGGATGATGTGGCTACGGCCACCTATCGCAATGCGCCGGACAATATTGCCCGTTTAGGGTTTGCCATTGCTCACGAAATCGATCCCAATGCTCCGGCCGTAGAAAATCTGAGCGAAAAAGAACGTCAATTGGCCATACAGATTGCCGAAGAGTTGATCAGGGCCAAAAAGCCATTGATCGTCAGCGGCGTCTCATTGCTGAACGAAAAGATTCTGGAAGCCGCGGCCAATATTGGTCGGGCCATTGACAAAAAAGAAAAGATTGCTGATCTGTTTTTTGTATTGCCGGAAGCCAACAGCTTTGGTCTGGCTACGCTTGAAGAAAAGACGCTGGAAGACGCCTTACAGGCCGTGGAGCAAAATAAATTTGAAGCGATCGTTATTCTGGAAAACGATTTGTACCGTTGCCTACCTGAAGACCAGGCTGACAGGCTGTTAGGCGGCGCCGAAAAAAAGGTGGTGCTTCACTACCTGCAGAACAAGACCACAGAAAAAGCGGACCTGGTCGTTTCTGTAGGGCCCTTTACTGAAAGCGACGGCACATTGATTAATAATGAAGGTCGAGCTCAGCGTTTCTTCCAGACCTTCTATCCGCAAGAAACCATTAAAGAGAGTTGGCGCTGGCTGGCCGGTTTTATGGAAGACAATGGACTGGTTGCCGAAAATGAACTCAATAATCTGGACGATGTGATCCACGCTCTGGTAAGCGATTACCCGCAGCTAAGTGCTGTGAAAGAAGCGGCTCCGGACAGTAAATTCCGCATTAATGGGCAAAAAATTCCGCGCCAGTCGCACCGCTTTTCAGGCAGAACGGCGATCCAGGCCCATGTGAATGTGAGCGAACCTGCTCCGCCTGAAGATCCGGACACGCCCCTTTCCTTTTCAATGGAAGGCTACAACGGCCCTACGCCGCCGGCTACACTTTCGCGTTTCTGGTACCCTGGCTGGAACTCCAATCAGGCGGTAAACAAGTTTCAGATTGAGGTGGGCGGCGGTCTGCACGGCGGAGCTCCAGGCGTGCGTATTTTTAAACCCCGTTTAGACAATGAACCCGAATACTTTAAAGAAGTCCCGGCTGCCTTTGAACCCGTGGCCGGCCAGTGGTTGACCATTCCGCTGTATCTGTTTTATGGTAGCGATGAATTTAGCCGGCACACGCCCGGCGCGCAGGAGGTTATTCCCCAGCCCTTTGTTTTACTCAACACTAAAGATGCCGAGGCCTTTAAAAGGCCCAGTGTAAAAATAGAGCTGGCAAACCAAACCCTGGAACTACCGGTAAAAGGCAGTCCCCATTTGCCCCGGGGGCTGGCAGCTTTGCCCGTAGGAATGCCGGAAATCGGTTTTGTAAGTTTACCAACCATGGCAAAAATTACAGGATAGTGTTATGAACGAAACCCTGTTTTATCTGATATTGATTGTTGGCGTTCTGGTGGTCATGCTTTCCGTGGCTGCGCTGTTAATCTGGTACGAGCGGCGCATGCTGGCCTTGTGGCAGGATCGTTACGGTCCGAATCGTGTGGGCCCTTTTGGTCTGGTGCAGGTCATGGCCGACATGGTTAAAATCTTTTTTAAAGAGGACTGGATTGCGCCCTTTGCCGATAAGTGGGTATTTATCATTGCCCCGACCTTTGTGGTTATCGCCATTCTGATGGGCTTTGCTGTGGTCCCCTTTGGTCCGGGCCTGGTAGTAGCCGATCTGAATATCGGTTTGTTGTTCTTTCTGGCCATGTCCTCACTGGGCGCCTACAGCATTTTTCTGGGCGGCATATCGTCCAACAATAAATACGCGTTGATCGGCTCCCTGCGTGGGGCAGCTCAGGTCATTTCTTATGAAGTGTTCATGGGCCTTTCGTTGATGGGCGTGGTTATCATGAGCGATTCATTTAGTCTGGTGAAGATTGTGGAAGCCCAGAGGACGATCTGGTTTGTAATCCCGCAGTTCATCGGCTTTGTCATTTTTGTTATTGCCGGCTTTGCCGAATCGCACCGGGCGCCGTTCGATTTACCGGAAGCCGAAAGCGAGTTGATCGCCGGTTTTCATTCTGAGTATTCGGGCATGAAATTTGGCATGTTTTTCGTCGGAGAATATCTGGGCATTACGCTCATTTCGGCCATGATCGCCACACTCTTTTTCGGCGGATGGCTGGGACCGGCTTTCTTGCCACCGGTGGTCTGGTTCTTTTTGAAGACCGGTGTGTTTATTACCTTTTTTATTCTGGTTCGGGCCGCTTTACCCAGACCAAGGTACGATCAATTAATGGCTCTGGGCTGGAAGATCCTTTTGCCTCTGTCCCTGTTAAATGTGTTGGTAACCGGGGCGTTGAAATTATATTTTGGTTGAATTGACAGGCTCTGCCGGTTCAACCATTTAAACTGTAAACTCAAATCAGGCTGGAGAATAGATGTTTAGCATTTTACGCAGTATCTGGCTAACATTGCTTCATACGTTTAGCAAGCGTTTTACGGTACAGTACCCGGAGGAGAAACCGTATCTTCCGGCGCGTTACCGAGGACGCATTGTTTTGACCCGTGATCCGGATGGACAGGAACGATGTGTGGCCTGTAATTTATGCGCGGCCGCCTGTCCGGTGGACTGCATCGCTCTGGAGGCAACCGAAGATGAGACCGGGCGGCGTTACCCCAAGTTTTTCCGCATCAATTTTTCGCGCTGTATTTTTTGCGGCTATTGCGAGGAAGCCTGCCCTACTTACGCCATTCAACTTACCCCCGATTTTGAACTGGCGGAATACGATCGGCAAAACCTGGTTTACGAAAAGGAACATCTTTTGATTGACGGACAGGGCAAGTATCACGGTTACAATTTTTACCGTATTGCCGGTTACGCCATTGGCGGAAAAGACAAAGGCCAGGCTGAACACGAAGATCCGCCCATTGATGTGCACGATTTAAAACCGTAATTAAGTTGAAGTTGAGAATAAAGGGCCATTATTCATGACACTATTATTTTATCTTGCAGCGTTCATTGCCATAGTCGCATCGATTCTGGTTGTTACGCGTACCAACATCATTCATGCTTTGCTCTACATGGTTGTTGCGCTGTTGGCCACGGCCGTCATGTTCTTTTTGATCGGAGCGCCATTCATCGCCGCCATGGAAATTATTATTTACGCCGGCGCCATTCTGGTCATGTTTGTTTTTGTGGTCATGATGCTCAATCTTGGTCAGCGCGGCATTCAGCAGGAAAAACAATGGCTCTCATCTGAAGGTTGGTACTTTCCCTCTTTGCTGAGTCTGATTTTGCTCATAGAAGTTGGCTACATTGTTTTGTCTGGCAATCATCTTGAATTGGCCGGTCAACCGGTGGCTCCGCAACAGGTAGGCCGGCAACTGTTTTCGACCTACGTGCTGGGCGTTGAGTTAGCCGCTGTTTTGTTAATGGCTGGTATTATTGGCGCCTACCATCTGGCGCGACGTAAAAAACACGTGGTTCATCGTTTTTTAAATAACGAAGGAGGCGAGTAATGGCTTCCGTTTCTCTGAACACAGGTCTGCTTATTTCCGGTATTATGTTCTTTATCGGATTTATTGGCGTAATGATTCGTAAGAATATTTTGTTCATGTTGATTTCCATAGAAATCATGCTGAATGCGGCCGGTCTGGCCTTTGTTTTTGCCGGCGCGCGTTTTGGTCAGGCCGATGGCCAGGTGATGTTTTTGTTTATTTTGACTACAGCTGCCGCCGAGGTGGCTGTGGGGCTGGCCCTGGTCATCCAATTCTACCAAAAATTTAAAACCCTCAATTCCGATGCTGCTAATAAGTTGAGAGGCTGATATGTACGATTTATTATGGTTAGTTCCGGCATTGCCCTTTTCAGGTTTTTTAATCCTGGCGCTTTTTGGGAAAAAATTGGGTCGCACGCTTTCGGCTGTGGTCGGAGTGGGTTCTGTGGGCCTTTCAGCTGTGGTGACCATGCTGATCGGAATCCAGTTCCTGACCCATGCCCCTGAAAATGGCGCTTTTGTGCAAACGGTGTGGAACTGGATTGCAGCCGATGATTTTCAGGTGAACATTGCCTTCCATCTGGATGCGCTTTCCATGGTCTTTGTTTTTGTCATTACCTTTGTCGGATTCTGGATTCATCTTTACTCCGTGGAATACATGGCCGAGGATGATGGCTTCAGCCGTTTTTTTGCTTACATGAATTTGTTCGTGGGCGCCATGCTGATGCTTGTCCTGGGCGATAATCTGTTGCTCCTGTACCTGGGCTGGGAAGGCGTCGGTTTGTGTAGTTACCTGTTAATCGGTTTCTGGTACCGCGATCCGGCCAATGGTTACGCTGCTCGCAAGGCTTTTATTGTAACGCGTGTGGGCGATGCAGCCATGGCTGTGGGACTTTTTCTTCTGTTTTACAGTTTTCGATCGCTGAATATTCAGGAAATTTTATCCGTGGCTCCACATGTCTGGAGCACAGGCAACACATTGGCTGTGGCTTCCACCTTGCTTCTTTTGGGAGGTGCCGTTGGGAAATCAGCTCAATTACCGCTGCAGGTCTGGTTACCGGACGCCATGGCCGGCCCCACACCGACCAGCGCCCTGATCCATGCGGCAACCATGGTAACGGCTGGTGTGTATTTAATTGCCCGCATGAATGGCCTCTATTTGCTGGCTCCGATTTCCATGACGGCGGTGGCCATCGTGGGCGCGGCAACTCTGCTGGTGGCTGGTTTGGCCGGTGTAACCCAAACCGACATTAAACGCGTGCTGGCCTATTCTACGGTCAGTCAAATTGGTTACATGTTTTTAGCTCTGGGCGTGGGCGCCTGGAGCGCAGCTGTCTTCCATTTTATGATCCATGCTTTTTTTAAAGCCTTGCTCTTTTTGGGAGCCGGCGCCATCATTCTGGCCCAACACCATGAACAGAACATGTTCAAAATGGGCGGGCTGGCCAAAGCCTTGCCTGTCACCTTCTGGACCTTTTTGATTGGTTCCGGTTCGCTGGCCGCACTGCCGCTCATTACCGCAGGGTTTTACAGCAAGGATGCCATCATCTGGTATGCCTGGGCCGGTCCCAACGGTAGCTTGTATTTATGGCTGGCCGCTGTGTTTGGCGCTGTGATTACGGCCTTTTACACCTTTCGCATGGTCTTTGTTACTTTCTTTGGGCAACAAAAAATGGAGGTTTCGCACTACCCGGCCTGGAAGGTGCACCTACCGCTGGTTGTCCTGGCCTTTTTTGCCCTGTTTGGCGGATTCATCGAATTGCCAGGAACCATGGGGCACGTAACCCTGTTCAGCGATTTTATGAAATCGGTTTTGCCGGTAACCGAGGGCGGCCATCATCAGGCTACTCTGGAACTGTTTTCTCAGGGATTAACAGCTGTTCTGGCCTTACTGGCCATTTATGTAGCCTACTATCTGTATCTGAAAAACACGAAAATTGTGGCTGATTTTACGAGCACAACACCCGGACGCGCCCTTCAGCAATTTCTCCTTTCCGGTCTGGGCTTTGACTGGCTTTACGAGCGGTTGTTCATCCGGCCCTATGTCTATCTGGCGCGAATTAACAAACGGGATTTTATTGACCTGTTCTTTGTTTTTCTGGCCTGGCTGTCCAGGCAGTTCCACTACTTGTTTAAGTTAACGCAAACCGGTAAAGTACGCCGATACATTGTGGGCATCGCCCTTGGCGCTCTGGTATCAATAACAATTGTGGTGATCCTATGACATTAACATTTTTATTTGCATGGTTGGTTTTAGGCGGATTGTTGGCCTGGTTTTCAGGCCGCTGGAATAAAGAAGCGCCCCGCTGGATTTCGCTGGGCTTTTTAGTGGTGCATCTCATTGTTAGTGTGCGTTTGTGGCTCTCTTTTCTTGCGCAAAAGGGGCTTGTCCTGGAGCGGGGCCACTGGTTTTTAATGGAAAAAGCGAAATGGATTCCGCAGTGGGGCATTCAATATTTTTTAGCCGTAGATGGCCTCAGTATTTTGTTGATTGTCCTGACCAGTTTTTTAGGATTGCTGGCCGTGGCTTGTTCCTGGAAAGGCATTCAGGAACGCGTCGGCTTTTTCTTTTTTAATTTACTCTTAATTTTGGCTGGCCTGAGCGGTGTGTTTATGGCCCTGGATCTGTTTCTGTTCTACTTTTTCTGGGAAGTGATGCTCATCCCGCTCTACTTTTTGATTGGCATCTGGGGACATTCCAATCGCGTTTACGCTACCTTAAAGTTCTTTATTTTTACGCAGGCCAGCGGTCTCTTTATGCTCATATCCATTTTGGCTCTCTATTTTATTCATGGAGCCCAAACCGGACACTACACGTTCGATTACGTTGAATTGCTGGGAACGCAGGTACCGCCCAAAATAGCTTTCTGGTTGATGCTGGGCTTCTTTCTGGGATTTGGCGTAAAATTGCCCACGGTTCCTGTACACACCTGGTTGCCGGATGCCCACACTGAAGCCCCGACGGCGGGAAGTGTGGTTTTAGCGGGTCTGGTGCTTAAAGCCGGCGCTTATGGTTTTATCCGCTTTTTGATGCCTCTTTTCCCTCAGGCCGGAAAAGAGTTCGCCATGGTGGCCATGGTGCTGGGCATTATTGGTATTATTTACGCCGCCATTGTGGCCTTTGCCCAGAACGACCTGAAACGGCTGGTTGCTTACACCAGCGTTAGCCACATGGGATTTGTGCTGTTGGGCGTTTTTGCCTGGAACCAGCTGGCTTTGCAGGGCGCGGTCATGATCATTTTGTCTCACGGTCTGAGCACGGGCGCTCTGTTTATTCTGGTAGGTGATATCTACGACCGGCTGCACACACGCGACATGGATAAATTAGGCGGTTTGTGGGATATCTCTCCTAAACTGGGCGGATTCGGAATGGTGTTTGCCATGGCTTCTTTAGGATTGCCCGGCCTGGCCAATTTTGTCGGTGAATTTCTTGTGCTGTTGGGCGTGTTTCAGGTAAGCGTGCCCATTGCCGCTCTGGCAACGCTGGGTTTTATTGCTGCCACGGTCTATTCTTTGTGGATGATCCAGAAAACATTTTTTGGCAAAAATGTACAGCAATGGAAAATGCCCGATGCTTCACCCAGAGAAATTTCCATCTACAGTGCATTGGTTCTGGCCTTACTCTGGTTGGGTCTGTTCCCCAACACAGCCTTAAAAACTTCGCGCCAGGCCTTGAGAAATTTACAGTCCATTACGGCCCAGTACTTTAAATCTTCAAACACACTGTCCAACGATCCTACGGTGCAGGAGTTAAAGAAAAGTCGTTCGAATTACGGAGGTCTGGAATGACCGGTCACGATCTATTGAAGCTGATGCCCATCATTTATTTAGCCGCTACGCCTTTAGTGGTCATGCTGGCAATTGCCATAAAACGCGATCATAGTATTACGACGTTGATTTCAGTAATTGGCTTATTAATGGCTTTTTTTGCCATCCCCGGGGCCCGTTACGATTACGGAAATCCCTTTAGCCAACTTTTAAGCATCGATCATTATGCGTTGTTTTACTTTGGATTGATCTTTCTGTCAACCATTGCTTTAATCATTCCTTCCTATCAATATCTTGAACTGCGCTTTAAAGGCAATCGAGAAGAGTACTACCTGTTGTTGTTAACGGCTACGCTGGGATCAACGATTCTGGCGGCCAGCAACCATTTTGTTAGTTTTTTTCTGGGCCTGGAAGTGCTCAGTGTTTCTCTTTATGGATTAATTGCCTATCTACGGCAGAATGAGGAAGGCATTGAAGCCGGGTTGAAATATCTGGTGTTGGCTGCCGTTTCTTCCGCCTTTCTGATCTTTGGCATGGCTCTGATCTATTCGCAAAGCGGATCGATGCAGTTCAGCGAGGTCATCAAATTTTTGGCCCAAAAAGGCCATTACAACATCATCTCGGTTGCTGGGTTGAGTCTGATGGTGGTGGGGTTTGGCTTCAAATTAGCTGTGGCACCTTTTCATATGTGGTCGCCGGATGTTTACCAGGGCGCCCCGGCGCCGGTCACGGCCTTCATTGCTTCGGTTTCCAAGGGTGGCATTTTAGCTCTGCTTTTCCGCTTTTTTGCCCACTTTAACATCGTACAGTCTAAGCCCTTATTTGCCATCTTTGCTCTCATTGCCATTCTTTCCATGTTTGGCGGAAATTTACTGGCTCTTTTGCAAAGCAATGTCAAACGAATGCTGGCCTATTCCTCCATTGCCCACTTCGGTTACATTCTGGTGGCCTTCATTGCCGGCAACGCCCATCGCCATTTTAAGGGCGTGGAAGCCGCCACGTTTTACATTGTTTCTTACTTCATTACCATCATTGGCGCCTTTGTAATAGTTGGTTTAATTGCCACCGAAGAACGCGAAGCAATGGAAATGTCGGATTACCGCGGCCTGTACTGGAGGCATCCCTGGCTTTCTGTGGCCCTGTCGGCCATGATGTTCTCGTTGGCCGGAATTCCGCTGACCGCCGGATTCATTGCCAAGTACTACATTTTAACGGCCGGTGTTTCCAATAAATTGTGGGTGCTGGTTATTATTCTGGTCATCAATAGCGCCCTGGGAGTCTACTACTATTTGCGTGTCACCGTGGAAATGTTCAGTAATGTGGATGAAACAGAGAAGGCTGCGCTGATTACGCCGCAGGTAGGCATTTTTAGCGGCGTGCTGCTGGCCGTTTTAACCCTGGCTCTGATCTGGATTGGCGTCTATCCCACGGGACTCATTTACAGCATTCAGAATGCGGTATTATTTTAAACAGATGTTGGCCTGATGGCCGCTAAAAACAGAGTCGGGCCTGAACGGTTATGGGCCTTGCCCGAGGCCAGTGAAAGGGATCCCTCACTCCCCGCTAAAGCGGGATCAGAATGACAGTCGAAAACGGGCCTTCATCTTTTAGCAGCAACGCGACGTTTCACAAAATAATTCGTAATTTTTAATTTTTTAATTAAAAATGCCTTTTGGTGTATTGGGGGATCGGAGTCCGCTTCAAGTAAAAAAACCGGCCCTCATCAACTCTGAAAGACCGGTCTAACGTTGAATTCCATCAATAAATAGTGCTCGGTAAGATTGGCTTCTGAGATACTTCCTCGCCCAAGCTCGAAAGGTTTTGAGCAAAACGCTACATCCGTAAAATACAGGGATAAGGCGCGTTTATGATTATTCCGAAAGAGCCTGTAAGGCAGCCTGGTAATCGGGCTCCTGGGTAATTTCGGGCACCAGTTCGGTATGTAAAATTTTACCGTTTTCATCGGCCACAATCACTGTGCGGGCAAACAGACCACGCATCGGACCGTCTATGATTCGGACGCCATAGGTTTCGCCAAAACCGCGTTCGTGCAATTCTGATAGGTTGACGACGTTTTCAATGCCTTCCGTGGTACAAAAGCGTTTGTGGGCAAATGGTAAGTCCATGGAAACACAGAGGACTTTTGTGTTTTGCAGACCGGCTGCCAGTTCATTAAACTTGCGTACGCTATTGGCGCAAACAGAGGTGTCCAGACTGGGGAAAATGTTTAACACCAGGCGTTGCCCGGAAAAATCTTTTAAACACACATCCCCTAAATCGGTGGTGGTTAAACTGAAATCCGGTAATTGGCTGCCTACCGCGGGCACATCGCCAGAGGTGTGGATTGGATTGCCTTTTAATTTAACTTCTGCCATAAGTAAACCCCTTTTCATTGTTTGTTAACATCAAATGGTTTTAACTATGGTAACGATGTTTTTATTTCCTGTCAGTTGGGTAATGTTTAAAGAAATTACTGATTCAACAGAGGCGAAACAAAAAAACGCTGATTTTGTTATTAAAAAGAAATCAGCCCTTTATTCCACCGCAAAGTGCGCAAAAAATCGCCCAAAATTATGATTCTGTAAATGATTAATAAAATTTTTGCACGCTCAGGCAATCGATCTTTTGAGGGCAGTATTTTAACATTTTGGGTGCTTTTTCTTTTTACCAGAAGGAAGATCTTCTGCCCATTCCGAAGATGTGTTTTTTTAATCCGGGGCTAATTTAGCAAAAAGGGGCTGAATGAGAGCGCTTTACAGCTCTGCTGGATTAAGGATGTTTTGTGGGAAACCAATTTTTTTAAAACTGGATTGTAATAAAGCCTGCTCAAAAGCCTCGTTATTGGGATAAACAAAACCAAAGCTCTGGCGCCAGATGTCGGCTTTTTCCATGCACAGGTAAAAAAAGACGTTTTGGTGCCAGGGTGCAAAGGCCTGGTACATGGTGCGGAACATTTCAATTTTAATGGGGTCCGGGTAGGTCCATTTGCCATGCGGATCGGGGACCAGGGGCATTTGAAGGATTCGCGTTTTAAAGCCTTTTTTTCGAATTTGTTTAATGACCGGCCGAATCAGAGTAACCGAGCCCAGAGAGATGAACAGTACCTGCTCAGGATCAAACAGGTCCATCAAACGTCGGGCTAAATTCGGGTAGGCGGTTGACCATTCATCGTAGTAGATCATGGGATGAAAGTGAAACCCCACTTTGCCGCCGCGTTGCGAAACGGTACGCGCCGCTTTTAGGCGGTTTTCCAGGCTGGCTGTAAAATGCTCTTCGTTTTCAATAATGATTTGTGGATTTAATGACCAGGTGCAAACAATGTTGGGCGGAATTTCATGTTCCAGAAAATAATGAATATTGGCCGATTTGGTTTTAAATTCTAATAACACATTGGGATGTCTTCGCGCGAATTGAAATAAGGCATCCAGCATGCCGTTGCGATTGCCCCAGACCAGCGAATCAGATGACTGTCCCGTTCCAATATGGATCAGCTGTTCCGGATTAATCGGAATGTTGGCCAGCTTTTGCTCCAGATCGGCGTCAAAGGTAACCTGATCGCTGTAAAAGGTTTGAATGGTGCAGTAGCTGCAGCCGAAGGCACAGGTTTCAACCGCATCGATTGTTCGCAAATTGCAACAAACCGTCTTTTCTGAAGCAACGGGACACCAGCCAAAGATGTTTTTATTTGAATGTGAGTCAACCAATTGCGTGCGACTGATTTTTTTTGGCACTTCTCCTTTGAAATCGTTGTACGTTTTAGGTTGAGCTTTTAAGGCTTGCAGGCGAGGGGTAAAAACTGAAAAGAACTTTTCCCTCTGGTTTCGGCCGCTTGCTCTGGAAAGATGGGGTAGAACTTGCTCATTGATCCATTGCCGCAATCCGGGCATACCCCACATTTCAAAATCGCGTGCCGCATCCACCAGTTGTTTAAATTCCTGGAAACTAAAATGGAATTCAGCAAACAGTTCTTTTAAAAACAACTGCTCTTCAACCGGCAATTGTAAAAAGAGGGTCTGCTGTTTAAATTGTTCAAATTTTGCCTGCCAGTCTTTTCGTTTGGCCATAAAAGTCCTTATTTTATGATAATGGTTTTGTAACGCACCAAATTTACAGGATATTTCGCAAAAGGCAAGACCATTTTTGGCTGAGAACGCCAGATCGGAAAACAGATTTTGGTTAAGTTGGCAATTTTTTTAAATTCCAAAAAAAACAGAACGAACAGGGAGATACCGCTATGGAAAAAATAGATGTACGAACCGCTCGTCGTACAGAGCTAATCGATATTACGGGTCTGGTGCAAAAAGCCGTAACCAACGTTGGATTGCAGGAAGGTTTGGTGGTTGTTTTTGTACCGCACACCACTGCGGCTGTAACCATCAACGAGAATGCCGATCCAAGCGTTCAACGGGATATTCTGCACGAAGTCAATAAAGTGATTCCCTTTGAAGACGGCTACCATCATCTGGAAGGTAATTCGGCGGCTCACATTAAGGCCTCGTTGTTTGGAAGTTCGGAAACCATCCTTGTACAAAATGGTCGCTTACAGTTAGGCACCTGGCAGGGCATCTATTTTTGTGAATTTGATGGCCCCCGCCAGCGTAAAGTCTGGTTGCAATTTATTTCTGCTTCCTAAATTTAAATCGGGTGCAGAAAAATGAAGTGCATCACATTTTGATTTGATGTTATTCATTAATTCCTTTATTTTTGGTAAACAAACCTAATTTGAGGAAATAACGATGTTAGAAGATGTAATGGAAATTTTTATTGAACGTATTCGGAAAAAAGTATTAGCCGATAATAAGATGACCGAGATCCCTCTGGCCTACCTGGTGACACTGGACATTCCGCAGTCCATCAAACACTTTTTTGATCAGGAGGTCGAACTGTGGATTCGCGAGGAAGAAGAAAAATTTACCAGCAGCGATCGCTTTAACTATGATTTACCGGAAGTACGCGTGTTAATCGATCAGATTTTCGATATCCTTAAACAAACCGCGCAATTCAGTTTGCCCAAATTTAATCAGCTATTGGAAAGAGCGGTTAAATTACAGCTGAATTTCATCATTCAACCCCATCGTACCCTGACCCAGTTTCTTTTCAAAGATAGCCGCATCATCTCTACCATAGAGGTGTACGACACGTTAAAGTACTTTTTTCAATTCGAATATTACAAAGAGGCTATTTCCGATTATTTTAACACCAAGTACATGAAGCAGATTTCGCAGGAACAGTTTGTTAATCTAATCAATAAGATTGATGAAAAAGTGTTCGCGGAAAATCGGATTGAAATGACGCTCAAAGTCATCAAAACCATCATGAACTTTTTAAGCGAAGCCAAAGGCACAGAGGTCACTTCGCTGCCCACCGATGTTTTATTGGCTGCCCTGAAAGACCGCAATTTGGATGACCTGGTGGCCCGCGTTGAACAGGCCCAAGACCAGATTCAACTGGATGAGATGTCATTTGATGATATTGAGAGTATCTTGTTCGGCCGGTTCGCCGAAATGCCGGAAACTCCGCCTGCTGAAAAATTTACAATCGATGAAATTCCAGGCATTGAAGAAGAAAAATTGACGATTCCGGTCGATGATATTGAGGTCGGTGAGGAAACCCCACTCGAAAAACAGGTTGGAGGCGCGGTAGATGAACTGGAACGTTTTGATGAAAAATTGCGTGAATTGGAAGTCGAAGAAGAGGAAGAGTTTGAATTTGATGAAGAGGAAGAGGAAGTCCAGCCCGCTGAAATAGAACCCACTTTGGAACAGGAAGAAGCGCTGTCTATGGAAGAAGAAATCCCGGCTGAAGAAGAAGCTCCGCTACAAGAGATGGAGATGGAACCTTCTGAAGCAGAAGAAACTTTCAGTCCCCCGCAAGAGGTAATGCCCGAGGCGGAAGCCGAGGTTGAAGAAGAAGCCGAACCTCTGGAAGAAGAACCGGTAGCAGAAGAAGAGGTGGCCGAGAGCGCAGAAAGCGCCGGGCCTTCCAGAGTAGCCGAAGACCTGGCCGAACATCTGGCTAAACAGATTGCCGGCGAAGGACCGCTGGAAGATTTAAACAACATGATAAAAGGCCGAACGCGAAAAAAGATTATCAAAAAATTGTTCCGCAAAGATGAAGCCGCTTTCAATGAATTCATTAATCATTTAAATGCCATGTCTTCCTGGAAAGAAGCTTCGCATTACATCGATGATACCTTTTACGAGTTGAACATCAATCCCTATTCCAAAGAAGCCATTGCCTTTAGCGATATTGTTTACATGCGCTTCTTTCCCAAAGACAAGTACATCGGCCAAAAATTGGAAGAAGACAAATTTGACTGATGGGACATGGTGAAGGCGCTGGATGCAAAATATTTTAATTATTGGCTGGGGTAAAGTAGGAAGCAGTCTCTTTAATCTGTTTAGGGCCCTGAACCGCCATCAAATTTTTGTGCTGGACACAAAAAAAGAATATGAACAACAATGGGCGGCCTATTTGCCCGCTGAGGCGTTTTTTACCCGTTTTGAAGACCTGCGGCACCGTGTCTTTAGCATGATAGCCATCTGCACCCCGGATGATCAGATTGCCTCTCTGCTGCCGGAATTGGAACAGATGGCCTTAAAAGGTTGCCAGGTGTTCCACACCTCAGGCAGTAAATCGGCAAATGTATTGCAGCCTCTAAAAGAGAGTGGTGCCCTGGTGGGCAGCCTCCATCCTTTACAAACGTTCAATACTCTATTTTTATCCGTCGAACACTGGCGCAACATCATCTGTACTTTTCAGGGAGATGCGGCTTTATTTGAGGCCCTACGTGACCTTTTACAGAAATTTCAGGTGCGGATTGTAAAAATTAATGCCCAACAAAAACAGATGCTCCATCTGGCGGCCACCATAGCAGCCAATTTTCAGGTTGCGCTTTACAGCTGGGCCGAGCAGTTGTTGTCAAGCGGGGGCCTGGAAGCGCACAATTTGAATGAATGGTTGGGTCCCCTGATCAGGCAGGTGACCGAAAACCTGAAAAAACAGCCGATTGAAAAGATTTTAAGCGGGCCCCTGCAGCGTGGCGATTTGAGCACGTTAGCCGAGCATCTCGAAATCTTGAAAAAACAGCCCGTTCCCCATGATGCAGAGCTGTACCGTTTACTCAGTCTAAAATTGCTGGAAAATGAGCGCTTTCCGATCAATCGTCGTTCATCATTAAAAAAATTTCTGGAACAATATGAAACTTGATTACCATCTCCATATGCGCTTGTGCAAACACGCCAGCGGGCAGATGGCCGAATATGTGGAACAGGCCATCGCTCTGGGCTTTGAAGAGATTGCCTTTACCGATCACATTCCACTGCCGGACCATTTTGATCAGGTCCATCGCATGTCGTTTTCGGAAATGGAAGGTTACCTTGCTGAGATCGAGTCGTTAAAAACGCGCTATCGCGAAATCAGAATCTTGCGGGGCATTGAGGCCGATTTTTACGACGGCTTTGAAGAATATTTAGCCGATTTCTTAAGACGTTTTGATCTGGAAATTGTTATCCTTTCGGTGCATTTTATTCGAACATGGCCTGCCGGAAATTGGGTTTTCGATTATCATTTTCCGCACAAATCCCTAAGCGCTGTGTATTCGGACTATTTGCAGGCCCTGATGCGCGGGGTGCAAACCGGCTTGTTTAATGTGCTTGGGCACCTGGATCTGATTAAACGGCCGCAAGCCCGACTGATTGACGAGAATGAGTCGGAAGTGCGAACGCTGCTCGAGCTAATCCGAAAACAGAATATGGCTGTAGAAATCAACAGCTCCGGTTTACGAAAGGCCATCGGACAACCCTATCCGGACTACGGCCTGTGGCCGCTCCTGGCCGAATACCAATTGCCGCTGACCCTGGGCTCTGACGCTCACGCAGCCAATCAGGTGGGCTTTGCCTTTGACGTGCTGGAAACGCAACTGGCAAAGGTCAAAGGTCTGCAAAAAGTGCATTTCGAAAGGGGCCGATTCAGGCCGGTGCCATGGGCCGACTGGTCGCTTGCCGTTCAACAGAGTTAAGGAGAAAACCATGCAGGATATCTGGAGAGAAGTCAATCAGGACATCGATCAGATCATTAAAACTTACCGAAAAGTGGCTGTGGTCGGCATCTCCGATAAACCCTACCGGCCCAGTCATGATGTGGCCCGGTACCTTAAGAACCACGGTTTTACCATTTATCCGGTCAATCCCCGCCTGGATCAGGTATTGGGCCTGCCGTGTTACCCCTCGCTTAAAGAAATTCCGGAAACCGTTGAAATTGTGGATATCTTCCGCCGCTCTGAACTGGTTTTACCCATTGTGCAGGAAGCCATTGAAATTGGAGCCAAAGTGGTCTGGATGCAATTAGGGGTAATTAATGAACAGGCTGCCCGCCTGGCTCTGAATGCCGGGCTAAAGGTGGTGATGGATGCCTGTTTGAAGATAGAAGCAGCTGCTCGGGGTGTGTAACATGAACAAACAAAAAAATCTTAATCTGAAATTTTTTGTACTTTTCTTTCTCTTCACAACCCTGCTGGCCGGAGAAAAACACTGCTTATGGCAGGTTCAGGGACAAAAGAACAGCCTCTTTTTGCTGGGTTCCGTCCACATGCTGACCAAAGCACAATACCCCCTGCCGGCTGTTTTCGATTCCGTTTACGCGCACAGTGATGCGCTTATTTTTGAAGTCGATGTAGATAGCGCGCGCTCGCCACGAGCTGCTGCCATGCTGCTGCAAAAAGGTCTGCTGGATTCTGACCAGACCCTGAGAGATGTACTCAAAGAGGAGACCTTCAGGAAAGTCCAGGCAGCGCTCAGGGCATTGGGGCAACCCCCAGAGCTGTATTTGAAAATGAAGCCCTGGTTCTTAAGTTTGATGCTCAATCAGTTAAAATTAAACAGCCTGCATTTTGATCCCCGCTTAGGCCTGGAGATGTATTTTTCTGCCAGAGCCAAACAGGACCGCAAGCCAGTCAGCGGCCTGGAAACTCTGGCAGAACAGGTCGCCTTATTGGAGAAACTCTCAAATCTGAATGCCGATCAACTGGCGCTGGAAACCCTGGATGAAATTGAGCGCACCGAAGGCATGATGGCAGAATTAATCACCGCCTGGCAAACCGGAAATAGTTCCCTGCTGGATTCCTTAATGAATGTCGGACTGCAGGCTTTTCCGGAGGTTGGAGACTTTTTACTGGTCAAACGCAATCTGGCCTGGCTGTCGAAAATCGAGCCCCTACTGCAGGATCAGAAAAATTATTTGATTGTAGTTGGAGCTGGACATCTGGTCGGCTCCAGAGGCCTGGTACAACTTTTGCGCCAGAAAGGTTACCGTGTAACACAAATGTAGAAAGCAAGCTGTGAACCAATCTAAATTGTACATCGGGACATCCGGCTGGTCCTACAAAGACTGGAAAGGCGTTTTTTACCCGGAAACATTGAAGAATAACGAATATTTGAATTTTTACAGTCAACGTTTCAACAGCGTGGAAGTGGATTCTACCTTTTACGGAATCCCGAGAAAGACAACGGTTGAAAACTGGTTCCGACAAACCCCGGAAAATTTCGTTTTTACCTTAAAGGTTCCGCAAATCATTACCCATGAGAAACGCCTGGAACAATGTACAACAGAATGGCAAACCTTTCTGGAGGTCACTTCTCTTTTACAAAATAAACGCGGCCCGCTCATCCTGCAATTTGACTACAAATTTACCTTTAAAGATTATTTTCAGCCCTTGCAATCCTTTCTGGCTGCGCATCATACTCAGGCGACTCTGGCTGTGGAGATCAGAAACCGGGAGTGGCATAAGGCGCAATTTTACGAAATGCTCAGGTCGTACCAGACGGCTCTGGTTTTGAATGACCTGTACTACATGCCGCGTGTGGTAGAACTTACCGCTCCGTTTACCATCGTTCGGCTGCTGGGCAATCGCAAGCAAATTCCGGATGACTTTTCGCATGTGCGTGTTGATCGTACCAGAGATTTAAACTGGTGGGCTGAAAAGATTGAACATTTTTTAGAAAAGGAGCTGGAAGTTTACGTGTACTCCAACAATCGCTATCAGGGACACGCCCCTTCCACCATTCAATCTTTGTTGAAATTACTGGAACAAAAGCAAATGCGCTTTTAAAGAGGAGCAAACTCATGCGTCGAGGAGTTATTATTTTGTGCTGCCTGGTATTGTGGCTGGTGAGCTGCGGGCTTGACAAAAACAAGGGAGTGCTTACCGGTCTGGATCGTGTGGCCGAATATGAACACTGGTTTAAGGACAAAAATCTGGGCATCATTGCCAATCACACCGCTTTCAACCGGAACGGGCAATTCATTCTCAATGTTTTTCAGCAAATGCGCGGCGTAAAAATCCGCGCTCTGTTTGGCCCTGAACACGGATTTAGAGGTAATTATTCGGCTGGCAAAAAAATAGAGGGACACACCTTTCTCGATTCCATTCCCATTTACAGTCTGTACGGAAAAAATGTTAAACCAACAGCCCGGATGTTACAGGACATCGATGTTTTAATATTTGACATTCAGGATATCGGAGCGCGCTTTTACACCTATATCTGGACCATGGCTCTGGCCATGGAAGCGGCTGCAGAACAGGGCATCCCTTTTGTTGTCCTGGATCGGCCTAATCCCATTAATGGACTGGATATGGAAGGGCCTTTGCTGGACACAACCTTTGCCTCTTTTGTCGGGCTGTATCCCATTCCTGTGCGGCACGGTATGACCGTTGGCGAACTGGCAACTCTGTTCAATGAACAGGGCTGGCTAAAAGGAGGGATTAAAGCCGACCTGCATGTGATTCCCATGAAAAACTGGCGGCGTTCCATGTGGTTTGATCAAACCGGTTTGAAATTTATTGCGCCTTCGCCTAACATGCCCAATCTGCAGACGGCCATCGTTTACCCGGGGTTATGTCTGTTAGAGGGTACCAATGTTTCCGAGGGGCGCGGCACTCCAGCTCCGTTTTTACAATTTGGCGCGCCATGGATTGAAAAGGAAAAACTGCGGCAGAGTTTACAGCGCTTTCATTTGCCCGGATTGCAATTTAAGCCCATTGATTTCCGGCCGGTTTCCATGCCAGGTAAGGCGTTGCACCCCAAATATGAAAATATGCCTTGCTCCGGTATTCAGATCGTTTTAACGGAACGGCAAGATGTACAACCTTTTAAAACCGGGGTGTTTATCATTAAAACCCTGCACGATTTGTTTCCCGATCAGTTCCAATGGCGTGTGCGCCACTTTGATCGTTTGTGCGGCACCGACCGCCTGAGAAAGGCTATTGATCATGGCGAGGAACTGCAGCCTCTGTTGGATGAATGGCAAAAGGATGTAGCGGCCTTTGCCCGTTTACGGCAGCCCTATTTACTGTACTAAACGGCCTTTTATCTTTAGGATCCTAACCCCCCGCCCCCCTTCCCTCCTTTTAATAAAGGGAAGGGGGAGCAGATTGTGCCGCTTTGCTAAGTTTTACTCTGATATGTTAAGATATTTTGCCATTTTCTATTTGCAAACTTTACGCACTTTGTGAATGCTTTGCCTGTCCCCGAAAACGGGATTTCCGTTGCGCTCCAACCGGTGGCCAGACGGGCCTGTCCCCGAGAATCGGGATTTCTGCTTCGCTACAACCGGCTGCGCCTGCCAGACGGGCGTTCTTTGCGACTTCTTTGCTCCCTTTGTTGTTTTTTAATGGTTGTGGCCTTGCTGCCTTAGCGTAAGGTAAAGGCATCAACCAGACCCAGGGTGTCTGGATTGTACACCTTAACTTCAATGCTTTGGCCATTTACATAGAAAAAGACCAGCGCATTTTGCGTAGTAAAGCCCTGAACTTTGTCCGACCATGGTGTTTTCTCCTGAGCGTAGTACGGCGCCCCGGCCGCGCCGTTGTTAATCTGCCATAGGGTTCGTTTTAATTGGATTTTAGGACCGGAGTACTGCGCCGGGTAGATGGTGGTGTTGGGCCCGATCTCTGTGCGGCAGTAGTTGTGTTCATCGCCGGTTAAAATAGCCGCCACTTTGGATGTTTCATTGACGATAAGTTGCAAAAGCTGGTCTCTCCGTTCAATGATTCCCTTGTTCAGCGGTTGACCGTTGACTACGGCCCGCGGCTCATTGGAGCCGCCGTACCACATGTCGTCGCCTACATGCCCGCCATTGGGGAAAAAGGGCGTGTGCTCGGTAATAAAAATATGATCGATCCGCTCGTCCTGCTCTAACTGCTTTAGGGTCTTTTTCAGCCATTTCAATTGCTGATCCATGATGTAACCGTGCAGATTGCCGCTGGTTTCCGGATGGTATTTTAAACTGGGGGCGTACCAGTAATTGGAGTTTAAAACAACCACGGCTACATTGTCGTACAGGTAGTAAAAGACATTTTCCCTGTACGAAGGGAAATCCGTTTGTTGGGGATCAGGATCGTACCAGGCCCCGTCTTCGCTTTGCGGGCCGTTTAAAGGATTGACAAAATTACGGGCAAAGGCCGCTTCAGCCGATTCCGTCTGATAAGGAAAACGGTCGATGGAGTAACGCCGGCCATTCTGATCATAAAAGGTGTAGATCAGTGCTTCGTGATTGCCCATGCCAACCATTACCGGAAAGTAGTGGGCAAAGGGTTCAATGGCTTTTTTCCAGTTGGCGTATTGCACATCGATTTCGGCTTTATTGGTTTTGTAGCCGCTGATTAGATCGCCGGTGAATTGTAAAAATGCGGCTTCTTTTTGTGCGGCCAGGGCCATGATCTTTTTGGTCATGTAATAGTTGGGGCCAAAAAAATTACGCTCCCCGCCGCCGCTGCCGCCGCGCGAATCACTGGCGTAGGCAAAAACAAAGGGTTTGCGGCTGCCGGGCGCCGGCGCCGTGCGAAATGAGTAACTCTGAGACAGCGGGCCGACCCGCACGGTGTAGGTGTAAAGATGATCCGCTTTTAAGTTTTGTACAGTTATTTCGTGAGTGGTAAGGGGTTCTTCCTCGGTCAACTCTTGCTGGCCCACGGTCAGAGTGCTGGTTACAGGCTGGCTGGTTTTGAAAGAAATGGTCACGCTCTTTTCGCTCAGCAGATTCACAAAGGGACCTTCGGAAATAGTGGGAATCACGGTAAAAGGTCCGCGTCCCCGAAAGGAGACCCGGCCTTCATAGAGCAGATTGCCCCGAGCATCGGCTACGCGATAGCCCAGAGTAGCAAAGCCCTTTTGCTGCCAGCCAACCATATCGTATTTGCCGCTCATTTTGTGCAAAATGTCAATATCGGCCTGGCCTTTTGTTATTTTTGCGGGATGTTTAAAATACACAGGCTGGGGGTATTTACCGTCCTTAAAATGAATAAAGCCATAGTAGAGCGTTCCCTTAAACTCAGGGTCTTTAAAATCAAAATGCAAACCGCTGGCAGTTCCCATGGGATTACCGGAGAGATGCTCCATGGTGTACATGGATTGCGCTGTTTGTTCGGGAAAGAGCTGATCGTTCAGCTGTAGATAAAGACGCTGATCTTTACCCCACTGTAAATGAGAATATGAAGCCGGGATGTATTGCGCCACAAGCCCACTTACAATGAGGATGAGGATGAACCATATTTTGTACATGATGCCTCCTGCGTTAAAATTTTTTTGTAATTTAATGTCAAAAAGGATGTAAAACCAGATTAAAAAATGGAGATTTTGGGTCTATTGATTTCATTTTTAGAATACTTCCTTTAAAACTTCAAATGCTTTAGCGTGCGAAAATTTTTGTGCTGTGTGAGGAAGTAAAAAGGTTGAGTTGTTGAATTGTTTAATTGTTGAATGGCCAGTCCGTCTGGACACCGTCCAGACGGGCGGGCCTGTACCAGAAAATCGGGAATTCCGCTTCGTTCCAACCGGCTGCTCCGGCCAGACGGGCCTGTCAGGCTGTGCCTGCCAGACTGGCCTGCCCGGCAGCATGACGGGGGCTCTTTGCGGTTTTTTAAAGGTTGCCGATGTGCTGCCTTAGATTGCAGGAAAAGCGCTCCGCCCATCCAGCGAAAGGCAGTCTTTGGGCAAGGTTGGGGGCACCCTGATTACAATTGAAAATTTTTCCCGGCAATACGGGCAATGGTCTGTCCGATGCTCAATGAAGCCGTGGCAGCCGGCGAGGGGGCATTCAAAACGTGAATCATCTGCGGCGCTTCCATGATCCGAAAATCATCGACCAGAAGCCCGGATTTTTCCAGTGCCTGAGCCCGAACTCCGGCGCCGCCGGGTTCCAGATCCGCTTCTTCAATTGCCGGAATTAAGCGCTGCAGGGCGCGCACAAAAGCCGTTTTACTGAACGAACGGTAGTACTCGGCCAGGCCAATTTTAAGGTAATTTTTGGCCAGTCGCAAAAAACCGGGGTAGGTAAAGGTCTCCACAGTGTCGCGTAAAGAAAAACTGAATTTTGTGTAGCCTTCGCGTTTAAAGGCCAGAACAGCGTTGGGGCCGGCTTCTACGCCGCCATCGATCATTCTGGTGAAATGGACGCCTAAAAAGGGAAAGGCCGGATCGGGCACCGGGTAGATCAGGTTTTTGACCAGGTAGCGTTTTTGTGGTTTGATTTTGTAATATTCGCCGCGAAAAGGGACGATTTTTACATCCGGTTTTAGCCCGCACTTTCGGGCAATGCGATCGGAATAGAGGCCTCCGCAATTGATCAGAAAAGAGGCTTCGATTACCTGTTGACCGGCGTCGATTAAGTGTGTGCTCCCGTTCCGTTTTAAACTCCTGAATCGATGGTTGAGTAGAACCGGATGGCCGGCCTCCTGCAGTAATTCGGCTAATTTTTGCGCTACCTGGCGGTAATCGACAATACCGGTTTCCGGCACCAGCAAGCCGGCAATGCCCTGCACATGCGGTTCGTATTTTTTTAAATCGGCCTGTTCCAGCCACTGTAATCCCTTTAAGCCGTTGGCCAGTCCTCGGTTGTGCAGATCCTTTAAACGGGGAATTTCTTCTTCATGGGTAGCCACTACCAATTTCCCGCAGCGTTCGTGCGGGATGTTGTGTTCGGCGCAAAATTGGTACATGGCTTCCCGACCTTCCACGCAATTTTTGGCCTTGAGCGAGCCGGGTTTGTAATACAGACCGGAATGGATTACGCCGCTGTTGTTGCCCGTCTGATGGGCTGCCAGGCGGTTTTCACTTTCGATAACGGCAATCTTCGCGCGTGTATTTTGCATCAGTCGGTAGGCGGTAGCCAGGCCTACAATACCGCCTCCAATAATGAGCACATCAAATTTCTGCCGGGGCATAAAATGTTTCCTTTGTTAGCTCCATGAATTTTTCCAGAGGGACGGCGTCCAGTTCATCCTCATTGGGAAATCGCAAATAGATCATTTCTTTAAAAATATCGATTTTTTCCACATAGGCTTCGCCGCGCCTGGTTAACACCTTGCTGTCGATCTGTGGATATTTTTGCAGATTTTCTTCATAAAATGTTTTTTCGTACACCAGACAACATTTTAAGCGACCACAAACACCGGTGAGTTTACAGGTATTGAGGGGCAGGTTTTGGAGACGGGCATATTGCGTGGTGATCGGTTCAAATTCCTGCACAAAGCAGGAACAGCACAAGGGTTTACCACAAACTCCCAGGCCGCCGAGGCGTCGGGCTTCGTCCCGCACACCGATCTGGCGCAACTCAATTCTGGTGCGGTATTTGGCCGCCAGGTCGCGTACCAGAGCCCGAAAGTCAACGCGCGTGTCGCTGGTAAAATAGAAGGTCAGTTTGTTGTTGTCGAACTGGTATTCAACATCAACCAGTTTCATGTTGAGCTTGTGATTTTTGATCTTTTCCCGACCCACTAAAAAGGCCTGAGCCTCTTTTTCCCGGTTTTCCTTGAGTTTTTCCAGGTCTTCGGGCACGGCCTTACGAATGATATTTTTGGGTACGCCCCGAATGTTGGTCAGGGCGACCAGACGCCCAATTTTGTTAACCCGTCCCAGGTCGATCCCTTTGTCAGCTTCTACAATCACATAATCGCCAGGTTTAACTTTGATCTCTTTTGGATTGAAGTAAGGGACGCGTTTATTGCCCTTAAACTCTATTTCTATGATCTCTGGTGTCATATTGCCTCCTTAAGTTCTCTTAATGGCCCAAACCATGCGTGCATTTGAATGGCCAGATTGAACCAGGTCATCATGGAATGGGCGTTGTTTTCAATAGCTCGTTGTGCCTTTTCAATGCCTTGAATGATTTCACTTATCTGGATTTGCGGATATGATTGAGAGAACTTATGTAGAGATTCCTGAAAATCAATATTGATTAGCCGCTTGTAGTCGGGCTCATGTTTTAAATGTAACACATCAGTAAACCAGCTGTGGAGCAAATGCAGAAGTTCCAGATGGCTTTGCTGTGCGCTTCGCAATGGCAATTTCTCCAGCAATTCGTTAATATGGAAGTAATTTTCTACGGCTACGGCGCGGATGAACTCCAGCATCCATTGTTTTTGCTGCGAATAGTCGGCGTGCAACATTTGAAAAATGCGTTTAATGTTGTAATGAGAAAGACGAATAAGAGGCCGCAGGTCCTCTTCAGTCGGTTCGTATTGTTTTACAATCTGTTCGATCTGTTCATCGCTGAATTCTGGAAAGTAAACGGGCTGGCAGCGTGAACGAATGGTGTCTAACATGGTGTGCAGAGTTTTGCTGATTAAAATGATTAAAAATTTTTCGGGCGGCTCTTCCAGCAATTTCAAAAAGGAGTTGGCCGCTTCCCGCGAAAAATATTCCGCCCCACTGATAATAATAACCCGATACCCACCTTCGAATGAGGCGTATTTTGCTTCTTCTTTCAATTCGCGAATGGCGTCAATGGAGATGTTCTTGTTGCCGACCAGGGGCAGGGCAGCGTAGGGATTGGCCACCTTGGTTTGAATAATCTCCTTGACCTGTTCGTGTTTGATGGTTTTGGGGGCAGGAAAGATGAATTTGATGTCCGGATGGTTAAAATGAGCAATGCGCTTACAATTAGCGCATTCACCGCAGGGGCGTTCTTTTTCGGAAGTACAATTCAAAGCGCGGGCCAGGTGCAGGGCAAAGGCTTCCTTACCGCGCCCCTCTTCTCCGTAAAACACATAGGCATGGGCCAGACGTCCATTCCGGATCGAGTTACTAAACAGAGCCTTGATTCGTTCCTGTACAACAATTCGGTTAAAATAGTTCATCTATATTCATGTACTCATGGTCAATTGCATTTCATTTAAATATAAACAAAATTTTGTTAATTTTAAAAAAAATTCGTGATCTTTTTCCCTAAAATGCAACAATTTTTTTAGTTCGTGGCCTTTTTTTGAAATGGACATCTGGTCGACGGTTAAAAATCGGCTTCTGTTCCGTTTAATGCAAAGTAGAAAAAGGGTTTAAATTGCTTTTTCCGGGAGCGGGCGCCAAATACCGGGCCAGCTCTTTGCCGGGCGGATGAATCAGGTTTTGAGCTTTTTCTTCTTGGCCGCCGGGAACAAGATATTATTCAGAATCAGGCGGTAACCGGGTGAGTTCTTGTGCAGGCTGAGATCGGTTGGCGGATCACCCACGCGGTGCGTGTAATCCTCAGGATCGTGTCCCCCGTAAAATGTAAAGGTGCCTTTGCCCAAATTCCCGTGAATGTACTTCACTTCGTCGGTTCCTTCAATTTTGCCCATGATGGTTACATTGGGCTTAATCTTTTCTTCGCGGAACATGGTGGTTTGTCCCATGAAACCTTTGATCACATTGACATGATTTTGAGTAAGCATAGTGGGCACCGGATCATATTTGGCAGAAAATTCAAAGAGGGTAAAGTAGTCAGATTCTGGATCCCGCACCCGCGGCATGTGGCTGGGCGGCACATCGATGTCAGAAAACTCGTAAATAGCCGGATCGGTAATCAGTTTAAAGTTCTGGAAGGCAAAGGTCTGGCTAAAGTCCAGTTTTTTCTGGTAGTCTGGATCGATGCCATCGCCGTCAAAAACCGCGTCACAAATATCGGTGTTCTGGGCGGCCAGAGCGATATCCAGGGCATCGGTGGCTGAACACATGGCAAACAAAAAACCCCCGTTCATTACGTAACGTCGAATTTCGATGGCCACGGCAGCTTTTTCTTTGCTAACTTTGCTGAAGCCTAATTCTCTGGCCAGACGTTCCGCTTCCAACTGTTGTTTAATGTACCAGGGCTGATTGTGAAAGGCGGCCCAGAATTTTCCGTACTGTCCGGTAAAATCTTCGTGATGCAGGTGTAGCCAGTCGTATTCGGCCAATTTGCCATCCAGCACCTCGCGATCGTACACTTTGTCGTACTTGATCTCCGCGTAGTTCATGGCCAGGGTTACGGCGTCATCCCAGGGCTGGGTGGTAGGCGGGGTGTAAAC
This sequence comes from Caldithrix sp., assembly GCF_056497305.1. Taxonomy (NCBI): domain Bacteria; kingdom Pseudomonadati; phylum Calditrichota; class Calditrichia; order Calditrichales; family Calditrichaceae; genus Caldithrix; species Caldithrix sp. Next base: position 43,674 of record NZ_JBSMDE010000085.1, read on the forward strand.
GGCGATTTTGGGCGCCTTTTCCAGCAGAACCCGTTCCATGTTGTTCTCTTCGATTTCAGCGTAAATCTGATTGACCTGGGCTCCGTTTTTCAACTCGTAGGTCACCCCGCGTAACTGGCACTCCTCGCGAAACAGGGGCGTATCGGTGAACAAAAAGGAACCGCCACGATAATTGAGCAGCCATTCCACGTTCACGCCCTGGGTTAAAATCCAGTAAGCCACTCCGTAGGCCTTTAAGTGGTCGTTCTGGGAAAGGTCCATGGGGATGAGGATGAATTGCGCCCTTACCAGGTTCATCCAGATAAAGGCAAAAAGGACGATTTTTTTAAAGGCGTTCATCATGGCACCTGTTCTTTTTTCAATTTATTTTTTAGAAAACGCGCCCGCTCTCTGGCTTGTTCCACAAAAAAACTATTGGGGTACTGCGTGATGACCAGACGGTAGGTATTAAAGGCCTCCCGGGTTTGGCGCTGCCGTTCCTGAATGTTGCCCAGGGTAAACAACAGGCGGTCCAGGTTGACGTAATCGGGCGAATGTTCGAGCACATGGGCAATCAGGGCCCGGGCTTCGTCCCACTTGTGCAGCTTGATGTACAATTGCACAGCACGTTCGGCGCATTGTGCCGAAAGAGGGCCGTTTTTTAGAGCCAGTTCTTTAAAAATACCGGCAGCCTGTGAAAGTTTTTTCTGGGCGATTAAAAATTCGGCGCGACCAAATTCCGTAAGCGTGGCTGAATCCTGCGGGCTGTGGTTCAGGAGCAACAGGCGTTGCAATACATTGTTTTTTAGAGAGTCGCCTGGTGATAGCCTGGCCGATAGGCTGGCAAAGGCATTGCGCGCAGCAGATAATTTCCCTTCGTAGAACAGTAATTCTGCCTGCTGATAGGCGGCCAGGTTTTGCAGATTTTTAAAATGGATTTGTTTTAAAAATTGGCGGGCCGCAGACAAATCGCCTTTGGTCAGGTAGCATCTGGCCAGTTTAAAGCGCACGCCATCCTGTTGTCGGGCGTTCAACGGCGCTGTTAAAAAGCGCTGGTAATCGCGAATGGCCTGGTCAATGTCTTCGAAGTATTGGAAATAAATATCGCCGCGCAGTTGCAGAGCCTGCCAGCGGTAACTGGTTTTTTGCTTGCTGTGTAGCAGATCGTCAATGGTTTGCAGAGCCTGATTGATGGCTTTTTGCGCCTTTTTCGTTTTTTGCTGCGCCGATTGTTTTTGGGCCCGGGCAAAATAAATCTGGGCCAGCTGGTAAATATATTGTTGTTTTTGAGCTTCCTGTTTGGTCTGGGCGATGAGCAGTTTTAAGCCCTGAATGGCAAAAGCGTAGGCCTGGTTCTGGCTGGCTTTGTGAATGAATTGCAACAGGTAGTTGGTTCGAGGCGCCTTTTTGTGTAAATCCCTGTACATGGCGAAGGAATGTTCGAAATCGCCGGAGCGCAGGTACAAATCGGCCAGGATTTGCTGGATGCCGATCCGCGTACTGTGCTCTTTTAGATAGTTCTCGATGGAGGCAATCATTTGATGCACGGCCGAACTGTCTGCAGACATGGCGATGATTTGACTGTTGACAAACGAAAATTGTTTGGGGAAGTGTTCCAGATATTTCAGGTAACTAATCGCCGCCTGGCCGTAATCCAATTGCGCCCGATAAAGCAGGGCAATATCGCGATACAGGCTGTACATGCTTTTTGTTTTTTGAATGCCCATGCGGTAAGTTTCGATGGCTTTGTCGTACAGGCGTAATTCGATGAGCACATTGCCCAACAGGCGGTACAGGTAGGCGTTTTGCCCGTGGCTTTGTAACAGGTTGTCCCACAAATCAAAAGCCTGATCGCGATGGTCGTTTAAATAATAGGCCTTGCCCAGTTTAACCTGATATTCCAGATCAGCTGGGAATTTCTGAGTCAGATTTTGCAGGAAAACGATCAGCTCGTCGTAGCGTTTTAATTTTTCGTAGCAGAACTGAATGTCGTTGATCACCAGTCGTGTTGTGCGGCCAGCATTGTAGATTTGCAGGTAAAGTTCCAGTGCTTCCTCGTAATTGCCGCTGTTTTTGAACAACGTGGCCATGCGTAAGCGGCTGTCGGTCTGGGCCAACAGCTGTCCGGCAAAGGCCAGAAGCAAAAGGAAGAGAGATATTTTTTTTAGATCAGGCAAAGTGTTGTAAAATTTCATCGCAAACAGCCATTCCTTTTTGGGTTAGACGAAAAACCGGTCCTTCTAAAACAGCCAGCTCTCGATCGATCAACATCTCTATGGTTGAACGATAGGTTTGCTGAAAAGATCGTTGAAACGTACGCTCAAAATAGGCAAGATCGATTCCCTGGTACGTGCGCAAGCGCAAAAAGATGTGTTCGAATACTCTGGTTTGTGGGGAGAGTTGCTCCTCAAAAGCGCGCGGTAAGCGATCTTGCTGTAAAAGATGCAGGTAGGTCTGGAGCGAACGAACATTACCCCAGCGCTGATCAGCCCAGAAAGAATGGGCCGAGGGGCCAAAGCCAAGATAGGGGACGTGCAGCCAGTACTTGTAGTTGTGGCGCGAAACGAAGGGTTCGGATCTGGCAAAATTGGAGACCTCGTAGTGCTGAAAACCGTGTTCGGTCAAAAATTGATGCGTGAAATTGAAAAAGCGCAATTCCGTTTCTTCTTCCTGGGGCTGCAATTGGCCTTTCTGGCGCATTTTGTAAAAGGGCGTATTGGGTTCAAAAATGAGATTGTAAGCCGAAATATGTTCCGGCTCCAGTTGCAGGGCCTGCTTCAGGTTGGTCTGCCAGGAATCCATCGATTGCCCGGGCAGGGCGTAAATTAAATCGATGCTCATATTGCTAAAGCCGGCCCAACGGGCGGCCTGAAAGGTTTCAATGGCCTGGCTGGCATTGTGAATGCGTTCCAGTAAGTTCAATTCGTGATCGTTAAAACTCTGAACCCCCATGCTCAGGCGATTGACGCCCAGCTGTTTGAAGAGCGGTAATTTTTCTTTTTCGGTAGCGCCAGGATTCATCTCCAGCGTAATCTCGCAGTCATCGCTAATATGGAACAGGCGGTAAAGTGAAGAGAGTATTTTTTTTAGTTGATCTGCTTCCAGCAAGGAAGGCGTGCCCCCGCCGAAATAGAGAGTGTCAAACACATCTGTGGGCTGTAGACGTCTGGCTACCAGTTCCATTTCCCGACACAGGGCATCCACAAACAGGCCCTGCTGGCTCCGGTTGGTGATGGAGTAGAAGTCGCAGTAACCACATTTGTGTTCACAGAACGGAATATGCAGGTAAATGCCCGGATTAGAAGTAATGTTGGTTTGCGTGCGCCTCATCGAATCACGCGGCCAATGCGACCAAATCGTATTTTTTTGAAAAATTGCGTAATGGGCACGTGGGAATTCCAGGAGAAGTAGATGATCAGGGCCTGACCCACGATTTCAGAATGATCGACAAATCCCCAGACGCGACTGTCAGAACTGTTGTCCCGATTGTCGCCCATCACCCAATATTTGTTTTTGGGAACGGTAATGGGGCCGTAATTGTCGCGGCTGCCCAGATTGCGAAACGTAGGAAAAAAGAAGTGTCCCTCGTCCCGGCGAAAAATTCTGGGATCGGTAAATTTCCCGTTAGGCGGAAAAGGAAATTTCTTGCCGTCCACGTAAACAACCTTGTCGATGATCTCTACCGTCTGGCCCCCTACAGCGATGCAGCGTTTGATGTAATCCATGGAGTGATCGCGCGGGTAACGAAAGATGACCACGTCATAAGGCTGCGGATTGCGCAATGCCGGTAAGCGTTACCAGGGCAAATCTACGCCAACCTTGGTGTAAGGAATGCCGATCCAGTCTGGTGTCCGCATGCCGTAATTGAATTTATTGACCAGCAGAAAATCACCGATTAACAGGGTGTTTTCCATGGAAGAAGTGGGAATGGTGTAAGCTTGCACCAGAAACTGACGAATAATCAATGCTGCGATTAAAGCCGAGAAGAGTCCCTCTGTAAAATTTTTAAAACGACTCTTGCGTTTTACAACCGGTTTAGACAAAATGCCTCCTTGGTAATATCAATCTTCTTTATTCATTGAAAGAACGGCCAGGAAAGCTTCCTGGGGAATTTCAACCCGGCCAACCTGTTTCATACGCTTTTTACCTTCTTTTTGTTTCTCAAGCAATTTGCGTTTACGCGTGATGTCGCCGCCGTAACACTTGGCTGTAACGTTCTTGCGCAAAGGCTTAACCGTTTGCCGGGCAATGATCTTACTGCCAATAGCAGCCTGGATGGCCACTTCGAACAATTGACGCGGAATCAATTGTTTGAGGTGCCGACACAAGCGTTGTCCCATCTCGTAGGCTTTGCTCTCATGGACAATAGTAGAAAGGGCATCGACTGGCTCGCCATTGATCAGAATGTCCAGTTTAACCAGTTTGCCTTCCCGGTAACCGTCGAATTCGTAATCAAACGATGCGTAACCGCGGGAAACGGATTTGAGACGATCGTAAAAATCAAAAATGACTTCAGACAAAGGAAAGAGGAAAGTCAGATCAGCGCGCGTCGGATCCAGGTAAGAGGTGGATTTAAAGATGGCCCGCTTTTCCTGAGAAAGTTTCATCACGTTGCCAATGTACTCGGAAGGCGTGATGATTTGAGCCGAAATGTAAGGTTCTTCAATGTGATCCACTTCTGCCAGGTTGGGCAGATCGGTTGGTGTGTGGATTTCCACAACGGAACCGTTTTTCAGGTGTACCTGGTAAACCACATTGGGCACGGTATTGATGATACTTAAATTGTATTCGCGTTCCAGACGTTCCTGTACGATCTCCATGTGCAGTAAGCCTAAAAATCCGCAACGAAAGCCAAATCCCAGCGCTTTGGACGTTTCTGGTTCGTAGATCAAGGCCGAATCGTTCAAAGAGAGTTTGTCCAGTGCGTCACGCAGGTCTTCAAAGTCGTCGGAATCGATGGGGAAGATTCCGGAAAAGACCATGGGTTTGATCTCTTTGTAGCCGGGTAAGGGTTCCCGGGCCGGTTTTTTGGCGTGCGTGACCGTGTCGCCTACGCGAATGTCTTTAATGTTTTTGGCGCCGGAAATCAGATAGCCCACTTCACCAGCCTGCAGTTCATCTACCGGTTGGCGACGTAGTTTTAAAATGCCGATTTCTTCGGCCTGGTAATCGCGTCCGGAGTTGAAAAAGCGAATGGCGTCGTTTTTACGAAGCGTACCGTTAAAGACGCGAATGTAGCTGATGGCGCCGCGGTAGTTATCGAACAGGGAATCAAAAACCAGTGCCTGCAACGGAGCCTGCAAATCGCCCCGGGGCGGCGGAATTTTTTGAACCACAGCTTCCAGAACTTCTTCCACGCCCAGACCGGTTTTGGCGCTGGTTAACAAAATCTCATCTTCTGAACAGCCGATGAGTTCGATCAACTGGTGTTGCACCACTTCAACCTGAGCGCTGGGTAAATCGACTTTGTTGATGACCGGGATAATTTGCAAATCGTTCTCGATGGCCAGGTACAGATTGCTAATGGTTTGTGCTTCCACGCCCTGAGCAGCATCAACTAGCAGCAAGGCCCCCTCGCAGGCGGCCAGACTGCGTGAGACTTCGTAGGTAAAGTCCACGTGACCGGGCGTGTCAATTAAGTTCAAGATGTATTCGTGTCCGTCTTTGGCCCGGTAGTTCATGCGCACCGGATGCGATTTAATGGTAATGCCCCGTTCGCGTTCCAGATCCATGTTGTCCAGCACCTGAGCCTTAAGCTCGCGTTGCGAAAGGGTGTGCGTGTATTCCAGCATGCGATCGGCCAGGGTAGACTTGCCGTGATCGATATGGGCGATAATACAAAAATTTCGAATGTATTTCTGATCCATTGTAATCCGATTTATTAATTTCAAAATTTTTAAGTTACTGATATTGATGAATAAAAGCAACTAAGGCAGCATAGCCGCAACCAAAATCAACCACAGAAAGCACAAAGATTTTGAAAAAAAATAAAATTTATTGACATGAAAGGCGAAAACTCAGCAAAGCGGCACAATTTGCTCCCTCTTCCCTTTATTAAAAGAAGGGAAGGGGGCCGGGGGGTTAGGATCTCCAGCACAAAAATTTTCGCATCCCGCTAAGCGGGATTATAAGTTTTGAAGGAAGTATTCTAAACTCCTAAACCACTAAACAGCTAAACCTCTACCCCCTTTCCCCTTATTCTTTCTTTTATACGTTCCCCGCCTTAAATTACCAATAGCCGTAACTTTAAAACCAACAGGAGTTATACCATGCCGTGCAAAAACAAAAATACTTTTTCCATTTTCATTTTTCCTTTTTCTTTTATCTTGATTCTTTTGACTTTTGTCTTGTTTCTTTCCTCTTGCAAAAGAAGCACCGAACCCGTTTACAACCCACAGAACCTGCAGCTACAGGTATTAGATGTTTCCTGCACCGAAGCCTGGCTGAGCCTGAAAGACAAAAACGATTACCTGAACAAAACACTCAAGCTGTTTCAAAACGACAGCCTGAAACTGGAAAGGACCTTGACCGCCAACGACAGCCTGTTGTACGTGGACGGTCTTTGGCCCAACACCAGTTACGAATTCAGGGCCGATCTTTACGATGGCGGAAAACTCCTTGCTAAAAGCGCCACAGTAACCGCCGCCACCATGGACACCACCAGCCATGCGTTTGAGTGGGAGGTGATTGAGTTCCCCAGTCCCTATGGCAGTGGCGCCCTGTATGATGTGGCGATTATCGATGAGGACGACATCTGGGCGGTGGGGGCGATATACAGCGATAGCGCCCAGCCCTGGCTGCCCTACAACTCGGTGCACTGGGATGGGGAGAAATGGGAGTTGAAGCGGATTACAGTAAAATTGAATTATGGTAATGGAAATATTATTATAACAAATGCGGATCCTTTAAAGACTGTTTATTATGAAAAAGATAATAATGACATTTGGTTTGTTTCCAGCGCTGGTGGTGTAACTAAATATAATAGTAATGACTATGAGTATCTAATAATCCCTCCTGGAAAAGGGCCGGGTGGAGCAAATGGTATCTGGGGTAATAAAAAATTGGGCTTATATTTTGTCAGCAATAATGGTCTCATTTCCCACTACGATGGTGAGCGCTGGCGTCGAATTGAGAGTGGTACGGGGACGATGATACAGGACATCTGGGGTGCGAAAGATTTAAAAACAGGGGAATGGGTAGTCTTATGTGCAGTTTCTCCTGGATACGGGGTGTCCGGTTCTGGAATTCTTCAGATTTATGAGGGTGGTAAG